>CAUZFJ010000038.1:0-8841 GCA_963579105.1 Candidatus Thalassarchaeaceae archaeon | reverse complement strand
ATTCTACTCTCAACTTCGACCGCATGTCCCTTTAACGCATCTAGTAAGGAGTTTTCCTCGCCAGAAGTTACATCCCCAATATGGTGAACCACATTGTCCTGAAGTGAACTCACCTCATCAAGATGACCCCACCATTGAGATGTAAAACGGGAATATATTTCATTGAACCAAGGCGCAATAACCTCACCATTATCAGGTGAATTATTGATTAATTCTTCCATTTCTGATTTATTTACCCAACGAGTTTCAGAGATTTCATTAGGGTTAATATCCAAATCTACATCAGCTTGGATAAATAAGATGTGGTCTAATTCATGTTCTATCCACTTAATATCCGCTCGCGCTCGATAATGCATTTTTGTAATAAGATGGAAATCATCAATTGGCAATTGTTCAGCTGGGATACCGAGTTCTTGTTCCATCTTTCGAATGGCGGCCCGTTTTACACCTAGATCGTCTTGCACTTCAGTTTCCCCTACCATATCAAGTGGGTGGCTGCAGCATGAATTAGCCCATACTGAGGGGAAAGTTATTTTTGTATCAGCCCGTTTTTGAATCAATAATTCTTGAGAAGAATTGAACAATAATACACTGAATGCGCGGTGTAGTGTGCCTTCACCAATATGGCTGTCTACTTTTGACATTGAGCCTATTTGTAAGTCATTTTCGTCTACTAGGATGACCATTTCATTCATCATTTCACTTTGTGATTCATCATATTCATCGTCAAGGAATGGACTGTTCTCGCTCATTGCCTCACCAACTGACCCATCTGAGGGGTTTTGCCTCTATAACGAGGCGGTATAATCTCCTAAGGAGATTCAGGGATTACTCTAGTGCCATATGTTTGCCCATTTTCAACTAGTTCTCCAATACGTTCAGGGAATTCACCATCAATTATCCAAACCATTGGTACATGTTGACTAATTTTCTCTGCAACATTGAGTTTGAGATAGATCCCTCCAGTCACATCAATGTCTGAGAGATGTTGGCCCTGGAATTGTTGCTCAGGTGTCCACAATGGAATTAGTTTAGACTGTGGGTTTTCAGGTGGTAATGTCATGACGCCATCTGCCCCACCCATTGCAAAAATCATATGTGATGCATTAAGTTCTACTGATAGTCTATAGCAAATATCATCTCCGCTTAAAATTCCAAATTCTGTTGGGCCTTTGCAATCCACAACATCACCATGGGTAATGTGAATTGAGTCTTCTTCCATTTTGAACCGGTGTAAATCCCCAACAAAATCCGGCCCGGTTTGAGATGCCCAAGTATGAGGTGAATGCGATATTGTTGACATCCCCAATTTATTGAATTCGTTTGAAACTAATTCATTTAGATTTATCATATCCTCTCTAACTGATTTAACTGCTTCAATTTGGCTTGTTAATTCGCCTTCAAAATGGAACTTTTCATCTGTCCTCCCTTCATGAAGTTTCCAGGATTTTGATTTTAGGTGGCCAAAACTCCCTGCACCATGGACAATGATGACTCGTTTATTCATCTTAACAAGATGATGGATTGATTTTGCAAGATTTCGTATAATATTGATTTGCGGTGTGCATAATTGATTCTTTTTGGTAATGAGCCCGCCACCTAACTTGATGATGATAGGGCTCTGCATGATTACTCGGAAAGGGACCACCATGAAGTCAATTGCTATTGGGTCTAGAACTCTATCAAGCCGCCGTGTTGATTAGGGGCGATAGAGTGCGCAGAATAATGACTGAGGATGCAACTGTAGACCAACTGCGTAGATATCTGCAGGAACAGTTGGTTGAAGCCGAAGACATATCCAATATTAACATAAGAAAAGACAGAATTATAAAATTAGAATCAGCACTGTTCGAAGCTATCCAATTTATCAAGTCTGTAGAGGAGAGGGAATTGGTTGAGTCAATAATTTTTGAAGAATCATCTTCCGTCAGATTAATCTCTTCGGCTAATTCAGAAGAAGAACATTCAGAAGAAGCCTCCGAAAGTTGCCCTGAATGCGATGAACCACAAAGTAGTGAGTTCAGTTTTTGTCAAGTATGTGGTTATCAAAGAAAGTAATCACTCTTCTTCTTCTTTTTCGCCCCATTCTCCAAGCATTAGTCCATACTCAGTATCGTCATAAGGTACGTGTGAACAGAATTGAGCATCAACTACTTCAGTCAAATAGACAGTAGTTCCTGCATGGAAAATTGTATTTCCAGATGCTTGCATCTGAATAATGTCAATTTCAATGATGGCTGGTTGAAAGTGATGGACAGCACCAGCATTTGCAGCATTTGTGATAGTCTTAGAAAGATGTACCCATTTCCTTCCACCAGGATGGATGCCACCCTCTAGGTGCATGTCAAGTTCATCCCGTGCTACTGGGTAGAACAATAATTCGGGAATATTGTCCGTAGGCAAGTCAAGTTCAATCTCAACAGTGTGTGCGTAGGTTGCCCTTACATTTCCTCCTCTAATCTCGTATCGTCCTTTAGGATCAGTATCAACAATTGCTTGAATGTGCCGATCTCTTAGCCAATGCTTGCGTTTATCTTTCCTAGCGATAGCATTTGATAAATCTCGAATGCTAACCCAGCCATTTATGTCCATTTCCAAATCGAATTTCTCAGGGAAATGGCGTAGAATTCCAGCCATTCTACGAGCTATTTGGTCTCTTTCATTCCCATTCATAATGAATTTGCCTTCACTATTGCATGCAGGGCAAAGTTCCCCTTCAAAGGTACCATGTAGTTCACATTCTCGTAGCATCAAGCGGGCCGACTCGCGACTTATTGATAACCGCGCCGGTTTGGAACACCGCTTTATTCTAACAGCGTTCCTATCAACTATACGACGCAACCCATATCACCCATGGGGTTCCACAAGGTTTTGATGGCATTCCGTAAGAAGCCTGTCAAGGGTACCAAAGGCCTCGGGGAAGCGAAGGAAAATTTGACTTCTATCGAGGATGGGGATTGCCCACGTTGCGGCGGGGGCAGTAATTCTTCATCAATCGCGGGCTATTTGAGTTGTGACCGATGTAATTATGAGTGGCCGGACCCGAATAATCAGCCCTCTAGGAAAACTCACGCCCATGAATCAGTTAAGACTGAGTCTAAATTAATTGAAGAATTTAAACAAGAAATGGAATCTGGTACAGGATTATCTAGGGTTTTAGGCATTGATGAAGACCTAACCAAGGAACAAGAACAAGGTTTAACACGTTTGCAAGATAAATGGATTGAAGGGATGCAGGGTCATTTCAATGTTGCAGAAGAAGAACGAACACCTCTCATCGTTAGTTTTGATGAGGATGATAATATTCTTGATACCGAGGTTGGGAAATTAACTCTTATGAGTAACGATTTTGATGGGGGCGAAGAAGTAAGAATTGAGTACCCAGGAAAAGGCACAGAATTTTACTTACTAAACGAAGATTCAGATAATGGATGGCGACGAGGAAGAACTATTGATGACACTGCACGTAATATTGCCTCAATAATAAATAAGGAAAGTAAGTTTGTATACGCTAAAAATGCCAATAATGTTGTGACATTTGAACTCAGAGATAGTAATCTAAATCCTTCTTCCCTTGTGCTCTATATAGACGACCCCGGCGGCAAAGATATTGTTGCCGAAAAAGATGGCGTCATTCTTGACCCCACATCTGTTGGCATAGAATCAGATTACCAAACTGCGGTTGAATTAGTACTGTCGGATGGGGTTATCACTCCAAGTGAAGATCAATTGCTTTGGGCAATGAGGCAACATCTAGGAATTACAGAAGAGAGGCATATTGAGATTGTCATCACATTATTCGGTGAAGGTGTAACCAAAGAGTGTACAGGTTGTGGTAAAGGCGCCCCCCTCTATACTCAACATAACGCTTGGTATTGTGATGGCTGTGAGATGTGGCTATAAATCAACAGCCTTTGTAAACAAATGATAGGGATTATTGATATACCGACCCCTGCGGAGCAGGGATAACGGTAGATACAATGGCGAAAGATACTCTCTACATCGGTGTTGACTTAGGTACGTTTAGGTCGGTCATGGTTTCGAATGATAAACACAATGAACAAGTTCTAACAGTGATTGGAACTCCTAAGGATTCAATCGCAAAGAATTTCCTTCGCAGGGATGTTTTATTTGGGGAAGAGGCACTGAAGAATCGATTAGCATTGAACCTTTATCGACCTCTTGAACATGGAGTTATCAAGGATACACCGGAAGATAAGAAATTCATTGCTCACTTCATCAACCATATGATGAATCTTGCAGACCCAGAAGATTATGACAGAGTTGTTGCAGTGATAGGTGCACCAGCGGAAGCAAGTCACGTTGACAAAACTGCAATTTTTGATGCTGCAGCCGGTACAGTCAACGCTTGTATGATTATTTCTGAACCTTTTGCAGTTGCTTATGCCCTTGATATGTTGGACCACACGATGGTAGTAGATATTGGCGCTGGTACAACGGATATATGCCGAGTGTATGGGACTATACCCCGACCTGAAGATCAATTACATATCAAACAGGCAGGAGATGTGATAGACGCAAATCTAATTGAAGCCATTCAACGGAAATATGTAGGCGCGCAGATTACCAAAGATATGGCTAGGCGCTGGAAGGAGCAATTTTCATTCACAAATACATCTCCACCTAAGGATCCAGTTGTTGTTGACTTCTCTATTGATGGAAAAGCAATGTCATTAGATATTACTGACTGCATTGCTTCTGCTTGTGAAACCATTATTACTCCAATAATTGAAAATTTGAAATCCCTCATCGCTGATTCGAATCCAGAATACCATGATGGATTCCGACAAAACATCATCCTAGCAGGTGGTGGCTCTGGAATTAGAGGATTAGGTGCATCAATTGAAGAAAGACTCGCAGACCTTGGAGGCATCACAGTCCATATTGTAGAGGACCCAGTCATGTTAGGAGCAGAGGGCGCTCTAAGATTGTCTCAAGAAGTTCCAGAAGAATACTGGAAGAATCTAACCATATCTGATTGATGTGGGATTATTCTTCTTCACCCGAGAATTTTGAAACCACTTCATCTGAAACAAGTTTCCCTCCACAGTTCGGACATAAATCATCACCACTCAATTCAAGTGGTTTGACAGCAAGTATCGATAAGCAATGCGGGCAGCCTCCCATCATTTCATTGGTTTGCAATTTTGATGAAGAGAGCATACTGGAAGATTGACCAAAATACCATGCGATAAACAATGGATTTGAAAAAGTTGTAAATCTTTTGCCCATTCCAACTATAATAAATACCAACATAATTGCCATTATTGCTGACATTATATTACCTTGAATACCTGATATCAAATCAATTATCGTAATTAAAGAACAAATTAGAATAAGAGATAACCAATGAACTAAAGCGAGTCTGTAGGCCCATATTTTCCTTCTTGAAAAGCCATAATAAATTGTCATTCCAGCTGCCAATATTAGAATTGAAATTGATGTCCCAATTTGTAATAATGACCCTTCTAGGTTTAGTGAGAATGACAAAAGTAAAAAGAAAAACAAGAGAGTTAACCATAACAAAGTACTAGACATACTGCGATGAACTCGTTGAATGGTGGCGAGGTCCCCGTCCATGCCTGTTCGAATAAGCCCAACTAATTCAGTTTGGCGGAACCGATAGCCGTAAAGGAGACCACCAAATCGCACCAAATAATGAGTGACATTAGTGACACCGGCGTCGCTGTTGCATCCGACGCACTTTCTGATAAACACATTTTAATTGCTATTAGTGGAGGAATTGCGGTTGTTGATAGTGTAAGGTTGCTCAGAGAACTGCGCCGCCATGGAGCAAAAATTACTGTTGTAATGACTCATTCGGCTCAAGAAATAATTTCACCTCTGGCCATTGAATGGGCTTGTCAATCTAAGGTCGTGACAGATTGGGATGCAGATATGACTCAACTAGAGTTAGTTGATGCAGTATTAGTTTGTCCTGCAACGCGCCATACAATCGGTTGCCATATACATGGCATACTCGATACACCACTGCAAATGGCACTAAGTGCAGCACGAGGACGCAACGTACCTATGCTTTTTATTCCCAGCATGCATAACTCTCTCTCACAAGATGTTGTAACTGAAGATCTATGTGAGGAATTAGAAAAATTTGGTCACGATGTTTTCTGGGGTGAAGAACAAGAAGGTCGACGCAAACAACCCGATGTAGTACAGATTATTGGATTACTTTGCCATATAATTAATGAAAATCTACCTAATAGGAAGAGAGTAGCGTTAACTTTGGGCGCCACCCGAAGTGCAATAGATTCAGTAAGGTGGGTTCAGAATACATCAACTGGAAAGACAGGATTTGACATCGCAGATTATCTCTATAGAATGGGCCACGAAGTAACTATTATTCAAGGAGTAGTAAGCGTTAACCCACTTTTGTGTCTACCAGATATTAGGGGATGTTCTGAACCCGACTCTATGCTTTCTGAACTCGTCAAGATTAGTCAAAGTGCAAATCCACCTGATGCATGGATATTTTCGGCAGCTGTTCTAGACTACACAGTTGCCAACCAAAATGAAAACAAAATTAAATCTGGTGGAGATAATTTCTCGATTGAATTACAAAAATCTACCAAACATATTGACATTATTAGCAAATCATGTGAAGATGATTTAAAAATCGGATTTAAGTTAGAATCAGGTTATTCCAAGCAACAATTGATTGATTCAGCCCTTGAATCACTTAAGAATAATCAGTTAGATGCAGTAATTGCTAACCACTTGGAAAATGTCGATGATGGGCCAGTTCGAGCCTACTGGGTCGACCAAGAAGGTACAATAATTGACTTAGAAGACAATTTTTCTATGGCAAAAGTAATTGAGAAGAAGTTATCTCAAGTGAGCGATGACTGAATCTACCATCGCCTTGGCTAGCCTTGAACCAATTACCAGTATGGCATCCTTTATTGGAATGTTTTGCATTCTAATAGCATTTATTCTGGAGACTAGAGGTGTGCTCAATAGTCGAGGCATGAAATATCTCATTTTAATGGCTGTAGGTTCAGCGATATTGGGAATTAGGGCATTACATACTGGTGAATGGGCATTTGTTGTTCTAGAATTAGTTTGGATGCTTGCTGCGGTACTAGCGATTCTCAACCCAACTAGGCCTCCTAACACCGATTTAGTAGCGTAGTATTCAAGCCGGATGGGTAGACCGGCGACATCATGGGTAACCAGGGCAAAGCAAAGCGGGGAATTCCTGCGAAGGCTGATTTCAATGCTTGGTACCCTGCAATAGTAGAAATTGCTGACCTTGTCGATAAGAGGTATCCCATCAAAGGGATGGATGTGTGGCGACCATATGGTTGGAAGGCCATGAAATTCATTGATGCATTAACTCATGCCGAAATGGAGAGGACGGGGCATGATGAAGTAAACTTCCCTCTGTTGATACCAGAAGACCTATTGGAAAAAGAAAACCAACTTGTCGCTCGATTACAAGCCGCACGAGAGGCTGGTGTGGATGTCAGTGAACTTAGATTTGATGAGGAGGTTGAAGGTTTTAGCAAGGAAGTGTATTGGGTCAAACACGCGGGTGAGACAGAACTAGATGTCCCTATGTTTCTCAGACCTACCTCAGAGACAGCAATGTACACTTTGTTTCCATTATGGATTCGAAGTCATACAGACCTACCCTTGAAGACATACCAAATTGTCAACACTTTCCGTTACGAGACAAAACAAACTAGGACATTCATCAGGGTAAGAGAAATTCACTTCTTTGAAGCACATACCGCTCACAAAGATGAAGCAGACGCCTCAGCGCAGATTCAAGAGGATTTAGAAATTGTAGATAATATTATGGCAGATCTTTGTTTACCGATTATTGTTTCAAAAAGGCCTGTGTGGGACACGTTTCCAGGTGCTTGGTATACTATTGCTATTGATGTGATTATGCCCAACGGAAGAACCCTACAGGTGGCTTCGTGCCATCATTATCGTGACCAATGGGCAGAAGCATTTGGCATAACATATGAGGATGTAGATGGAAAACACAAGAATTGTCATCAGACAACCTACGGCATGTCAGAAAGATTACTCGGTGCAGTTGTTGGTACCCATGGTGATGATGACGGTTTGATATTCCCTCCTAAATCAGCTCCTATACACGTAGTCTTGATTCCTGTAGCGGCTCATAAAAGTGAAGCAGTAATGGCCACAGTAACTTCAATCGCCGAAAAACTAAGGGCGTCAGGACTTAGAGCACATATCGATGACCGTGATAAAAGAGCAGGACAGAAATTCTATGATTGGGAAATCAAAGGCGTTCCATTAAGGCTTGAGGTCGGTCCAAGAGATATCGAGAATGGAACTGCATTTGCAGCCAGAAGGACTGGTGGCAAACAACCACTAAAAATAGATGATATTGTTAATGAGGTTTCAAGTGAATTGAAAGAAATTGAATCCGAATTAAAGTCAAGAACGTCATCAATCATGAATGATATGGTGGTTCCATTGACTTCACTTGATACTAAATTAGAAGAAGGCATAATTTATGAGATTGCCTTTGATGGTAGTGATGCTGATGCAGAAGTATTAGAGAAAACCTCAGGATTAACAATTCTTGGAGATTGCATTACACCATTTGAGGATGAAAAACCCTGCATCATCAGTGGAAAAATGACCACAAAGAGAAACCATATAGCAAGAATGTACTGAGTAGCAATATTGAATCGGCATTAGCGTTTCAAGTATGTCCAAACTAATGCAACAATCCCTATTCCGAGGATTGCAATATCTGGAATTCCAATGCTTCCATCAAATGCTGGAGGCGACCAACCCCACCCATTGTCTAAGTGGCCA
>CAUZFJ010000037.1:0-9028 GCA_963579105.1 Candidatus Thalassarchaeaceae archaeon | reverse complement strand
TGGCTTTGATGAGTTGCTGGGTGCTCGGTAGCGAAGGCAGGGTGAACGGCCCCACCAACCATCGGTGCCCCTGCACCTGGTTGTTGCATAGGCATGCCTCCAACTGGTTGGATGGTGCCATCTGCTTGCTGAACCATTATCACTCCTTGCTGTGCTTTGTTATCCTTGAGTGTAAAGATGAAAACTATACCTAATCCGATTAAACAGAATGAACAACAAAAGCCAGCCATTCCACCCAATATACTCATTGCACCACCGAAATCCACAACTATTTCCGTCACAACAACTGATCCAGTGCCGTCGAATTGAACTTCCCAAGTGCCTGGTGTGTACACAGAAACCTGACCAACATATGTGTGGCCAGGCCAATCATAGTAATCACAGTCATTAGGCTCTTCTTCACAAGGGATGAAGCGGTTATCTGCATCAGCTCCTACA
The DNA here is from genome assembly GCA_963579105.1 of Candidatus Thalassarchaeaceae archaeon. Taxonomy (GTDB): domain Archaea; phylum Thermoplasmatota; class Poseidoniia; order Poseidoniales; family Thalassarchaeaceae; genus MGIIb-Q1. Next base: position 8,590 of record CAUZFJ010000037.1, on the reverse strand, counting down.
AGAGTGACATCAACAGACACACCCTCTTCAACAAAAACGGGGTAGGTGCTCATGACCTCAAAACTACCTTGGTAAGTATCTGGTGCCGTCCCGCTCCACACTTCAACCCCATTTGGGTTCTCCATTTGTTCGGTTACGGTTGGGCCACCTCCTACAACTGCTAGAAGGACACTACCGATGAGTAATGCAACCCCAAGTCCGAGCGTAACCTTCGTCATGATGTGCATGAACCTTCATTCAATGCGGTGGCTTTTGAGGCTTTGGCTAGATTAGTTGTTGAGTATCAGTGCCCTCAATTTTCAAACATCGCTTCAGTCATGCAATTCGGACAAGTCACTTTGATTGGCCTAACTGCCGGAATTCCAAGTGGCGCCCCGCAGTGTGGGCAAAGAATTGCCTGTTCTACGCTTGACTGGCGAGATTGACCGTCATGGCTTGGGTCATAGCGAACCCGGTAGCGATGCGCATCTTGGAGATAATTCGGTTGTTGCCCTACTGGCGTTTGTTCATCGGATTGGTCAGGGGTTGAATGATCCTCCACAGCACCCATTTCCGGCTGAATACTACCACCTTGTTGAAACGCTTTCACTTGTTCTTCAACTTGGGCTACTGTCAAGTTATGTTGGCGAGCAATGCGGTCAAGAGCAAGCATTCTGTCGTATTCGTCCATGTTCGCTAACTCGCTCAGAACACTGTTACTCAACTGTGACATCATTTTGTTGGCGGTCTGCCGCCTATCATCAAGGTTATGCAACCCTGTTAATTTCAAGTCAACCCAATTACATCAATACATTTGCTTGAAATAGGTCGGGTTGTCCGGCCCGCCTCAGGAGTGTGTAAGATGTCAGGTATTTTCGGACGAGCCGCGTCGCCAAACAAACCAACTGCGTCTAAGCAAAATGCTGCACGCAGGGTAACTTGTGGGCAGGTTATGCAAAAACCAAGAGTCCTCTCTTCAGCAGTCACGATGGATAGAGTCCTTACTACCATGACATCGCGAGATTGGGACCATCTTTTCTTGGTAGATGACTATGGTGTTCCAGTAGGACGAATTCACGCTGTAGATATGTTGAAATTGATTCAAAGAAAGCGGGTAAATCGTGATTTGGCTTGGATGCAAGCAGTTGAAGCAAGTCAACTAATTTCTCAACCACCCATGCAGGTTTCAAGTCGGACTCCACTTCTCAAAGCAGCTGCATTGATGATTACTCACGATATCAATCAGATGGCAGTCGTTGACCATGAAGGCGCTCTTATTGGTGTGATAAGTCATGCAATTGTTGCGCGGCATTTACCCAAATTCATCCTCTGATTAGTCGATAAGATTTAACCTTAATAAATCAGCAATTTTGTTGGTTAATTGGGATAGTTCAAACTTTGAATCAGATGTACGTGTGGTAACAGAAGTTTTGGCTTCTGTTCCTGAATTCCTGATACCAATACTGACGTTTACTTCGCCAACTCGCCCACTCAATAACAAGAGGCTCGATTCACCAACAATGTCCTCTCGGAGTAATAACCCCACACCCAACTCTTGTGAAACTAATTGTTCAACCTCTTTCGATAATTCGTTGCACCCATCCCATAGAGTGCGGTCTGTATCCTTAACGCCCACTCTCGCCTTCCAACCACGCGCTACATTTACTCGGTCATTGCCAAGTTTTGCACGAGCAAAAAGTTGAGCAAGAAGAGTAGCAGCTCCATCTCCAGCAAGCGCCCAGTGGGATGGTTTTCCGGCGTATGGTGTTGGCATAACGAGGTGGCCAGAATCTTCACAGCCACAGATTGCTGGCATATTGTCTGAACAGATTATTTGACTATTTGAGCCCTTTTTCGGACGAAGTGAATCAGACAGCCAGCGGTCACCAATAGCAGTTTGTATTGTCTCAATGCCGAGGCTGCTGCAAGTCGCAGGAAGACAAAGGTCAGATTCAATACTGTGGGCTAGTTTCAATTGTGAATGTCCAGATTTTTTCATGGCGTGAAGCCAGTCAAAAGCCATCTGGTCCCCATCAACAATTTTAATTCCTGTTTTTGTCGCTTCTATGAGTAGGCAACGGTCGCCATCACCATCTAATGCAGCGCCAATTAATTGGCCTTCAGACCATGGTGTCATTCCATCATTCTCTTTGAGTCGTTGAGCGATTTCAATTAAGAGCATATGTTCATGTTCGGTTTCCAAAATCTCAGCAATGCTCCAACAATCTGTAGAACTAAACGCTCCCGCTCCACAATTATGGTTAATTGGCTGCTCTCTATTTGAAATCTCATCGCATTCTAGACCACGTCTAGCAAGCCCAAAACTAAACCAATCAACACTCGCTCCTCCCGAACAATCAAGAATTAATCCTTGAGGAGAAATAGAGTCACCCATTGAATCCATGTCAATATCAAGCGTGGTGCAGAGGAGACTCAACCAACCTTTCAAATGACGGCGGTAGGCTTTCAGCCCATTAAATAGAGGTAATTCTTGAGAATCCTTTGCTTGAAATGATTCCTCTGTTGGGGCCTGTGTAAGGTAATTCCAAGCACGGTTTGAAATCAAATCTTCTAAATGTGGCATTGATTTGTAACCATTTTTATCAAACAATTTCACCCCAGAATCTGTAGCAGGATTATGACTTGCCGTAACCATCATTCCGGCATCAGCTTCTAGCAGCAGTAGGCAATGGTGTAATCCCGGCGTAGGTAATTCACCAACCAATTGAATTACACATCCAGCTTCTTGGAGCCCAGCCTGTAATGACGCCACCAATTTGTCATTACCACTTCTTCGATCCCAACCAATCACCACAATTGGTGGATTTCCCCCGGTCCTCTGTTCTATGATGACTGAGCCAGTGGCAAAGCCAATTATATGCATTAAGGAAGGAGAAATTTCCCGTTGCAAAATCAACTTTTCAATTGGATTTTTAGAATCACTATCCTCGGTAATTAAACCGCGAATGCCGTCAGTTCCGTGCAATCTTTGGCCGACCATTCAGGCTCACTCCTTAATAGTTGAATTTGCACCAAATACTCCGCTAACATTGAGATTTGGCCAAATATTCGTATTCGGACCAATAATTACCCCAGGATTTGTTACCACATTACAACCAATTGCGACTCCATCTCCGATAATAGCACCAAATTTTCTTAGTCCACTATCGACGACTCCCTCGTCAAGCCCGCGCACGAGAACTGAACGTCCATCATTCCGTAAGTTAGACAATTTACAACCAGCCCCAAGATTCACATCTTTACCTAAGATTGAATCTCCGACATAATTGAAGTGAGGCGCCTTTGCACCTGGAAGTAGGAGGCAATGTTTTACTTCTGATGAATGACCCACAACTGAATCACAGCATAACCAAGTATTCGGACGAATATAGGCACCATGCCTAACCTCTGCGTTTGGTCCAATATAACATGGTCCTTCAATTCTCACACATTCTCCAATGCTCGCTCTATCGTCAATGCAAATGGGGCCCTTTGAATCATCAATAGAAACTGAAGTGGGTAAATCAGGGATAACATGGCCATATTGTTCAAGTAAAGATTCCAGTTGACTGGTCAGTGAATCCTCGTGAGATGGGTCTAAGATTAACCATACTGGTTCATCCTGTTCAGGTAGTTTTGGAATATAACCCGAATATTCATTTCGTTTTACCATACTAGGCCATAGATTTGGCGTAGTGAGGCTGGCTAGAGGTACTGCCATACTAGGCCGAGTACCTCAATAGGCTTGATGCTTTCACTCACTCAATACTCTAGGTGCGGAATCTAAAACCGCATCACTGCACCCCGAAGCGAACTGTTTGAAGTTCTTTTGAAACATCAAAGCCAATTTATTCGCTACTGCATCAAATTGGACACCATCTTGCCAAGTTACTTTCGGATTGAGGATTTCACTTGGCACACCTTCACAAGTAGATGGTAGTTCAAATCCAAAACGTTGGTCAACAACAAATTCAACATTATTGAGTGTGCCATCTAATGCAGCATTGAGAAGGGCTCGTGTCCAACGAATCTTGATGCGTTCGCTTTTTCCATATCCTCCAGCAACCCAACCTGTGTTGAGTAACCAGCATGAAGCATTGTTTTCAGCAACTTTCTGGGATAATAGATTTGCATAAACACTAGGATGCATTGGCATAAAAGGCGCGCCAAAACAAGCCGAAAAGGTAGCTTGAGGCTCAACAACACCAATTTCAGTTCCAGCAACTTTTGCTGTATAACCTGATATGAAATGGTAGGCGGCTTGGTCAGGAGTTAGGCGTGAAATGGGTGGCAGAACTCCGAAGGCATCACAAGTGAGGAAGACCACATTTTTTGGTTGGCCTCCACGGCTTTCAATCACCCTATTCTCAATCGCCTCTAGAGGGTAGGAGCCGCGAGTATTTTGTGTCAAAGAGGTATCATGAAAATCAGGCACACCATTTTCGTCCAATATGACATTCTCTAGAATTGTGCCAGCCATTCGAGTAGTAGCAAAGATTTCCGGTTCGTCTTGTTCAGACAAGTCGATCATTTTGGCATAGCAGCCACCTTCAAAGTTGAACACACCATCATGATTCCAGCCGTGCTCATCATCACCAATTAGTGGCCTGTTCGGGTCGGCAGATAGTGTGGTTTTACCTGTGCCAGAAAGTCCGAAGAATACTGCGCAGTCACCTTCTTTCCCGACATTTGCAGAGCAATGCATCGGCAATTGGCCTTGGGTTGGAAGGATATAATTCATCACTGAGAAAATTGATTTTTTGATTTCCCCAGCATATTTAGTCCCACCAATGATAACTTGCTTTTCAGAAAAACAAACAATAACGAAAACGCCTGAGTTAACACCATCGATTTCAGCATCTGCTAGAAAGTTAGGTGCATGTAAAATTGTGAATTCAGGCACATGCGACTCAACCAGTTCTTGGCTAGGCCTTAGAAACATGTTACGGGCAAAGGCTGCGTGCCAAGCATTTTCAGTGACAATACGAATTGGTAGTCGCTGGTTTTCATCTGCTCCTGCATATAGGTCTTGGACAAATAGTTCTGGCTTTGAGTTGAGATAATTGCGAACTTTATCGCGTAGATTATCAAAGACCTCTCGTGTAGTGGAGACATTCACATCCCCCCACCAAATATCCTCTTCCACTAATTTCTCATGAACGATAAATTTGTCATTTGGTGAACGACCAGTTCGGTCCCCGGTTTCTGTGATTAATACACCGTGTTTACTGAGAACACCCTCTTCTCTTTTCACCGCTTGTTCAATCAGGTCGGTGCCTAGATTGTTCCAGTGAATTTTTCCTTCTGGTGCAAGGCCATGAGCATCCAAACCAATAGGTCCCAGGGGGGTGCCATCCTCACGGACGGAGATTGTCATGTTGTTGGCGGGTCGCGGGACCTCTTAGAATGCTACGGAACGAATATCTTTTCATTTAATCGTAATTTCAGTCTTCCCAGCAAGGGCGACCTTGATGGATAAGGTCGGTTCTGAGACATTTAGATGGAGGACGAACCGGCTGAGGAGGATGACTCAGTCATCCGAAAACGAGCCTTTGAAATGGGTGGAGGAATTGATCTGTCCAACTTCCTTAGTGACAAAGCCGTAGAGGAAACGAAACAACTTGCTCTTTCCGAGCCAGAGCAACCTGCAAAGGAAGTTGTGGACGAAGCGATGGGCGATATGTTTGACCCATTTGCAGATGGTCCTCAGCCAGGGGATGTTCAACGAGATGGCACCGTTCATTTACCTCCTGAGTTGGACAGCATTACTGAGTTGGCAACGACGGGGGAAAAACGCCTGCATTGGGGCATCATGGTCGGCATGATTGTCGTTTATTCTCTAGTAGGTTGGTTAGTAGGAACAACTCTTGACCCAATCGTTGGTTTGCTTGGCTTGCTTGGTTTAGCGATTATTGGATTTGTATTAGGCGAGAGGTGGGTTCCTGACCCTGCGATGAGAATGCTGGGTATCACATGGGTAATTATCACCATGAAATTGTTGTACGGCTTGGCCATTGACTTAGGTCACTGGGAGTTGTGGGGGGTTTTCCCACTTGAGCCTACCATGCTAGGTGGGGTATTACTCACCCTCGTGGCCCTCAATGTCTGGGTATCTTATCACCATGATGAAGATGCAATTGCCGCTCAAGCAACATTGGTTTTGTTGGCAATAGGTTCTAGCGCTGGAGCGGTGTATGGGCAAATTGGCGTTGCTGCAGGAATCATTGTTGCTACTCTATTGTTACATGGTTTAGCATGGCATCGGAAAAGTGGCAATCTTGCGTCACTTGGAATCGCAGCTTCCAATTTGTGGATTGGTATGCACGCATTCAGCAATAATTGGTCTGTTGGAGCATTAGAGATTGTACCCTTTGATGACTTGCTGTTGTTATTCCTGCTGCTTGGCGGAATCAACGCTCTAAATGCGGCGATGGCGGCTAGGTTTTCAGCAGAGAAAAATTGGTTTTCTGATGGATTACGATTAGTTGGGCTTGGCCGACCTGGATTATGGTCGGTTTCAATTGGATTAGGAATGATTGGCGCGTTACTGGCAATTTCTGCTAACCGAGCAGAAACATCGTACGCGCTTGCATTGATCATGATGCTTCTCGCTTGTTTTGGCGGCTCATACTTAGTTGTCAGAAAAGTCCCAAAGAGTCGGGTAATCATCCCACTTGCTGCTGCATTACCAGCCTTAATTTTAATTCTCATTGTTCAGTTATCAGCATCTTTCACTATACCGTTTGGAATCGGCGCATACGATGTATTCGCTGTAGGAGCGGCCATCTTAACAGCATTCATACTGCTCTCGAATCAATCACTGGTGAGTGACCATGTTCTGTGGGGTGGCAGCCTCGTATTGATTCTCTTGATGACTATTCTAATTCCTGCCCAACCCTCCTCTCAAGGCGGTGACGGCGGGCAGATATTGTTCATCGCTCTAGGAGGAATTCACCTTGGTACAGCAGTTCTAGCATTATTGAGAAAGTCACCTTCACTTGCTGGTGTAACAATTCTTTCGCCATGGCTATGGGTTCTGTTCATTTCTTTTTGGGCAATGGGAGCCCAAACTTTCAATGCCGCAAACCAATCATGGGAATTAGCAGCCGGTGTAGTGGGTTGGGATGGTAAATTTTTGGTTGTTTACCTCGTAGGGGTGACGATTTTACAGTACCCAGTGAACAAAGCACTTGGAGAGTCCGGGGCTAACCTCGCTGCCCGTCTAGTAGGTCTTTCAGAAGTTGGTGCAAGATTACGTGATAGTGGTTTGTTGAAGTTGTGGAATATTGGTTTCATTCTATCTCTTATAATTTGGATAGTAGTAACTCGGGGAACCGAAGTTTCAGGTTACGGTTTGATTGCAGGCTTAGCAGTCGTGTTAGCAATCAATATATTTGCAGAATGCCGTGGTGAGCATCAGGATAACCCACGCACTTTGATGGTACTGTTTGGAATTACTGCTTTGTTGTTACAGTGGCGAAACGGGCTTGATGCGGCATGGATGCTGATGATGGTAGGCGGACTAGGTTCTCTAGTGCTATTTAGCAAGAATATCGAAACCGAGGACATTCTCAGTTTGTTGATGGGATTCCTGACGGCACAAACTGTGATATTTTCCCTTGACCAGCGTTCTACTTCCTTGTTGGATGGAGAATTATTGATGTCAAGCCAACTTACTGGTTGGGTAATTCTTCTATCTGTATTACTGACTCTTGCTCTGTATTTGCCTAGGGCGGGTAAAATGGAGAAGTTGCTCAAACCCGCCGCTTCTTCCGCAATGATGTTGATGGCCACAATTTGGGCAATGATGGCAGATGGAATGACATTTGCTCATCTTTCACTTTCAACGATAATGTTTGTTGCTTCGGCTATTTGGTTAGCCGCTCAAGGTGAGTTACGTGCTGAATTGAGAGCGGTCGGCGCTCGAGACCAGAGGAGAGAGAAAATGGAACGAATTGATGAAGTGCAACGCTCTTTGGAGGCAAGGGAGCCAATACCCCCCCTCCTTCACGATGAGCAACTTATGCTTGCATCAGGGGAGCCATCAACCTCCGCTGCATTAGCGGTTAGTGGCGAGCAGCAAACCGCCCTTTCTAGTAAATCATCATTAATTCTTAACGAAGCCTCAAAGACCTATCATTTTGATTCCGAAGAGGCTGCTGCTGCAGCAGCAGGTAGCGATGTCTCCATTGAACATATGTCGCAAGCCAAGTCTGTAGGGCCAATCAAAACAGTTGCTCCTGAATTGTATATGCAGGCTGAAAGAATGCGTAAGCGCTCCAAGAGGAGAGGCAAATTGTCTCGTGAAGAGATATTGTATGGTGATATTCACCACAAGCCAGTGATTGTACTTGCATTCATTGCCTGTATCATCCTATTTGGTGTGTATACTGTGTGGAGTTTTGGTTCAGCATCTGCCGGAATATTAGTGATGAGCGGTGCAATTTCTCTCGTACTCATTGGCATTTCGCGATGGCGAGCCAGCAGTAATGATTTGAGTTTGCCAGATGTGCTCGGTATTGAGACACCATTTGCTGCCACAATAGCCGGTTTGACTCTAATGCAAATTACTGGTAGATTAGCACCAGGTGCAACTCTTGGCAATCAATTG
>CAUZFJ010000036.1:0-9046 GCA_963579105.1 Candidatus Thalassarchaeaceae archaeon | reverse complement strand
TATCGCATAGATAAGGAAGCACGCTCTGGTGAGATATATGCTAAAGAGAAGTTGGCTTATCACCGTGATATGGACCAATTTTTAGAATTAAAGAGAGTATATTATGAAAGCGCAGCAGCAAGAGTTTCTGGCAATAATGGCGATGATGAATAACCATCATTCAGTTTTAATTTTACATCAATGATTTGCTTTATTGGTAGTGCAATCGGTTCAGTTTGCCAACGCAAACGAATTATGGTAAAAGTAGTCGGCGTAATCTGAGGCGAGGTCTTGACCTATCAGCGAACAGGGTTGGATGCGGTGGTTACCGCATTGCAAGAAATGGCTGATGGCGGCGAAGTTGTCAACCTGATTCTCGCTCGCCGTGATTCAGATTTTGAAGCCCTGAGTGGGCTTCTTGCTCAGGCAAATTCACTTAGTGTCAAAGTGATTGAGGTCTCGGATAACGACATCTCACGAATGGCTGTAGGTGTGGTTGTCGGCCAGGATATTCCTGAGGCACTAGCACTGGTTGGGCGTACACCAAATGGGTCACTAGAAGAGGTACTAGCAAGAGGGGGTCTTGTCTGGTTACTACATGGGATCACCTACACAGGGAATGCTGGTTTTTCAATCCGAACCGCCGAAATCAGCGGGGCTGATGCAGTGATTATTGATGCCGATTTTTCACACGATGAAAGACGAAATGCGGAGCGCCAATCGGTGCGCGCACACCGATTTATCCCAACACTGTGGATGGATTCTTCTGAAGTGGTAACTACCGCAAAAGCGGCTGGTTTCAGAATCATCGCAATCGAGGATGTTGGCGAAGTGGAGCCATGGGATTGTGATTTGACGGGCAATATCCTGTGCGTAGTAGGTAGTGAAAGACATGGGGTCCCAGAATGGCTGTTAGAATCAGCTGATGAAATCATCAGATTACCAATGACCGGTTTTGTTCCCTCATACAATCTGCAAGTTGCAGTATCAGTTGTTGCCCTTGAAGCACTTAGACAACGGCGTTAATGCGAAATATTAGTTAATCCGTGTATATTTCCTGGCTTTTTTTAGTAAAGGTGAATTAGGGGGTAGCCTTACAACATTACATGGCAATGGCAGAACGTGGCTCGTTCATGTGGGCTATTGTATCAATTACCCAACTTTTTCTTGCGGTCAAATTGATGGACGACTTCGATGGGTGGCTGACAACACTAATTGGTGCGTCTGGTGCTGCTTGTGTCATGGTTGCAATTGTTGTTTTTAGAGAAGAGCAACGAAACATGATAATGCATCCAATGAAGAAAATACAGAAAGAAGTTCATGAAGACCAAATTGCCAAACAGGGTAAGAGTGCTTGGGTTGGTGTTGCCATTTGGGCCGCAGCGATGATTTTTGGCGCCATTGCTCTGTGAGTTGAGTATATGTTTGACGATGGTTCAGATGAATTGTTTGAAGGCATTTGGCCATTCATGAAACGGGCTTTGCTGTTGTTTATGCCCCTGTGGGTCTACTTGATTTGTTGGAGTGCTGGGCTAAACTTGTTTATTTCAGCAATTGCTGCTGGTATGTCTTTAACTTTCATTCAGATTTTTGAGAAAATGAAATTGAAACGACATTTAGAATCAAATTCAGCCGGAGAAAATGTCATTAAGTAAGGCATTGAACCGCTATATGGGTAGTTTGCATGTCATTGATTGATTGGGTTACAGAATTAGTGGGGATTTCTTCCCCCACTACGCTTGAAATAATATTCATGCTGAGTGCTTTTTTGGGTACAGCATTCTTTCTGATCTTCATGGTTTTGATGATGCTAGGGGATATATTAGGCGGCGTGTTTGATTCGGTATTTGATACCGATATCACAATGGATTCTGATCTTTCTTTTGAATTATTCAGTATTCAAGGGCTTGCAGCCGCAATAATGATGTTTGGATATGTAGGCATGTTTACCCTTGAAGCAACCGAAACCGAAGTCTATGCAGTAATTGCTGGTGGTGTAGCGGCTGCTTCTTCCATGTATGGTGTCGGTTTGATGTTGAAAGGAATCAACAATCTTCAGGCTGATGGAACTATGAAACATGAGGATGCGATAGGTCAGCGTGGCCAAGTATATTCTCGTATTCTCGCTAATGAATCTGGTAAAGTGCAGGTTGCCGTAGATGGCACACTTCGTACTTTAACAGCGCGTGCAAAAGACAAGTCCTTGCGCATCAAAACAGGAGAGTTTGTCAAAGTCATTGATGTCATTGGTTCAACGCTAATAGTTGAACTATTAGATGAGTTAATCAGTGAAGAGGAATGAGGTTAGTAATATGGCAGCAGCAGGATGGGCAGTAGCAATAATTTTTGCATTAGTTTTACTAATGTTTTTCATGTTTATGTTGGTTGTCACACGTTACAAACGTTGTGCATCTGACGAAATTTTGGTAGTTTATGGACGAGTCAAAGGAGGTCGTGCTTCAAAGTGTATTCACGGTGGTGCAACCATGGTTTGGCCATTGATTCAGGATTACAAGAAACTTAGTTTGGTTCCAATGACTATTCTGATTAATCTAACAAATGCACTTTCGCTACAGAACATTCGAATTCACGTACCGTCTACTTTCACTGTCGGTGTCAGTACAGACCCGCTCATCATGAACAACGCTGCAGAGCGCCTCCTTCATCTTAACAAGACTCAAATTGAAGAAATGGCTTCAGAGATTATCTTTGGCCAACTACGTTTGACAGTTGCTGGAATGACCATTGAGCAGATTAACCAAGACCGTGATAATTTCCTTGAGCGTATCACACTCAATGTTGGTCATGAATTGCACAAATTGGGTCTTTACCTAATCAACGTGAACATCACAGATATTACTGATGATTCAGAGTACATCGAGAGCATTGGTAAGAAGGCAGCAGCCACAGCAGTCAACGCTGCAAAGGCAGATGTCGCAATTGCAGACCGCGACGGTGCTATTGGCTCAGCAGAGGCAAACCGCGCCCGAGATATTCAAGTTGCAGAGAATGAGGCTGAGGCTGAGAAAGGAAAGAAGGCTGCTAAAGCAGACCAGCGTATTTTCGTTCAGGGCCAAGAAGCACTGGCTATTGAGGGTGAGAACACCGCCAAGGCTAACATTGCAGAATACAATGCTGGATTAGCTGAGAAAGAAGCCGAAGCAATGCGTCGTGCTGAAGTTGCTCGAAGAACAGCAGAGATGGAAGTTCAGAAGGCACAGTATAAACTAGAACAAGAACGCCTACGTGCAGATGAGATTGTGAAGGAAGAGATTGCCAAGACTCAAATTGAGATCGCTGCAGAAGCAGAGGCCGAGCGCCTACGCCGTATTGCACGGGGTGAGGCGGATGCAATCCTCGCACGTTATACCGCTGAAGCAGAGGGTGTGCAGAAGGTTTTGGAAGCAAAAGCAACTGGTTACAAGAGTTTAGTTGCAGGTGCTGGAGGAGATCCGAAGGCTGCAGCAACTCTACTCATGGTTGAGAAGATTGAGACCATGGTGGAAGCACAGGTTGAAGCAATTAAGAATCTAAAGATTGACAGCATCACAGTTTGGGATTCTGGTGGTGATGGAGATGGAAGTTCAACATCTAACTTCATCAGTAGTTTGGTAAAGAGTCTACCACCACTTCATGACGTAGCGGCCAACGCAGGAGTTGAACTCCCAGAGTATCTTGGCACCGTGTCAGATAAAGAAAAATCTGAATAATTTCAGATGATTAAGATGAGGGGTGAAAACCCTAGATTTGCTAACATTTCCTGTGTTAGTGCTGGCACTCACTCACCAAACGATTGAAGTTTGGTTGGCATTCGCCGCACCATGGAGCCACGCGCGTTTGCAATGCTAGTGCTGCTCACGATGGTTGCACCAACCATAGCCGGTTGTTTTGGCAAGGATGAACCGCCTGTTGTAAAGGAGCCTTCAGTTTTTGATTTTGACCAAGCAATTGCAAACAATACCTTCTATCATTTTTCAAATTGGACAAATGCGTTGGATATGTCTGATGACGAGTTAAATCTGTCAGCAAACATGACCCCAATTTGGTCTCTAGGCACCTATTATGGGACGGGTTATGATACATTTGAACCTACGATTGGCATTACTTCTTCAGGAACGATAGTCTTCACAAACCATAACGGTTTGGGCATGGGTACTCACATTATTCGTAGCCAAGACCAGGGCCAAAACTGGGATGATATTGGCCCATTTTTAACCGGTGCAACCGGGCAAGTTGCCAACTCTAACGACCCGTATGTCTATGTTGACCCGTGGACTGACCGCATCATGAAATTTGACATGCATGCTTTAGCAGTCATGTTTGTAGAATGGTCTGATAATGAAGGTGAAAGTTGGAGCCCACCTTTCCCTGCTTCCGGAGTTTATACCCCTCAAGACCATCAATCAATCGCGTCGGTTCCACCTGGTCCTGATTTTTCTGGGCCGTTATTACATGAAACAATCTATGTTTTCTGCATCAATACAGGAGCCCAAGGTCCAATTGGGGCTTTTTGTGATACCTCACTTGATGGTGGGATGACTTGGGAGGGACAAGTAGCTGGCTGGCCAAATGGTGTTACACAATGCGCTGGTCTTCATGGACATTTAATCGGGGCAAATGATGGGGCGATATATCGCGGCAATCCATCTTGCGATGGTCCTGCTGCATACCGCTCTACTGACGGAGGGCGCACTTGGAGTGAGCATACGATTGACACAGCGCATCAATCACGTGGACATGAAGTTGCTATTGGCACCGATGAAGCGAGCAACGTTCACGCACTTTGGGTGGCAACAGATGACCTTCCATACTACTCATTCTCGTCTGACCAAGGTGAGACTTGGAGTACCCCATTGATGGTTGCACCACCTGGTGTAAACTACACTGGCTTCCCGACCATTGCAGGTGGTGCTGATGGAAGAGTTGTGTTTGGCTACATCGGTGAGTCAAATCATTCAGAGTGGTCTGGTTATATGGGCATCATCACCGATACTTATGCTGAGAATCCACTGATAACAACAGTTGCAGTCAATGTGAAATCGGATTATCTTGATGAGACAGAAGATTGCGGTTCCGTGAGATGTGGTGGCTTTGGGGATTTCATTGATGTTGTAATAGATGTTGAAGGCAGACCTTGGATTGCTTTGTCACACAATATTTACAATACAGAAGCGATAATTGGCACGCTAACAGCAGGCCCTGCTCTTCGTGGTTCATTACAGCCTTTGACTGAGTTGCCACTTGGTGGCCCAGAGACCCTCAAGATGTAATAGGAGGAATGAAAATGGAACTTGAAATTATAGTTGCAGTCCTTCTAATATTGATGACTGCATTCATGTTTGCCCCCCTTGGACTTGGTGGTGGGGTACTCTATGTGCCAATTTTTCTGTTTCTTCTTGAATGGGATATTCACCTATCTTTGGTTGCTTCTTTGATACTTGTTTGGATGGTTTCTCTAGGTAGTAGGGTTGCCCATTCTAAAGGTGGGTATGCTGTAGTTAGTGTTGGGAAAAAGGGCACAAAGGCTGCTTTAGTAGGTGCGATTTTTGGTACCATTCTAGCAGCAATTTTCATCAGTCAACTGGGAGATATGTCTATCAAAATCACATCAACATTCCTTCTAATTTGGGTTTTATATTCAACTATAAAGAAACTTTCTTCGGAATTGCATGACAATGCAAATGGTGATTATCAATCTCCAGAAGTTGAGGGTAAAATATTGAATATCTACCGCGCTGGTTGTTTTGGTGGTGGTGCGGCATCTGGATTACTAGGTATTGGAGGTGGCCCAATCTTTGTTACACTTCACCGCTCCACTCTAAAGTATAAGCAACATCAAGCAGCGGGCACATCCTACATTATTGAGAGTTGGATGGTACCAATGGGTATCTTGACTCATCTGGTAATAGACGGGTCGGGAACTGCATTAATCGAAACTCTTGGGATTTATCTCATTTTGATCCCTTTACTAGTAGTTGCTACTGCTTGGATTGGTGCGAAGGTTGCCATCAAGATGCTGCCACAGAGGGTTTTGACCTATCCGTTTATCATTGCAGTATTTGTGGGTCTAGTAAGATATCTAATGGACATCAAAGACATGATATTACTCGGTTAAATCTGATTAATTCAAATTGTTTATTCTGCTTGTATTGGTATTTTTCCCCACTTAACCGCGCTCCAACCACGCTCATGAGCATAGTAGAATATCATCTTGAGGCTGATGTCTGCAATCATGAATTTGCCCACAGCCTCAAACTCTCCGTAGAGGAAAAATACAATCATTGCCCCCGTTAGAGTTGCGATGGCTCTCCAACAGACAGCCTTCATCAAACTTCTACTTTTTGTCACACCCATACTTATACCGCCTTCAAGAGAATTCCCTATGTTGACGGAACGGACTGCGTCCTTATCTCAATTAACTTGGTATGGTCGCCAGCCTAGAAAAATGGCCGTTTACACACGCTTAAACTGCGACGGTAATGCCTGCCAATCTCGACTCAGTGAACTTGTCAAAAAGCGCTATAGGAGAGCATCTCAATGAATGGGGCCCTTCTTTGCTAAAGAATCTACATCTACATCGACGTCCTCTAGACCCCAATCCACTCTACTCCAACCGCGCTCGTGTAGATAGTACAACATCATCTTAGTGAATAACTCAATTCCTCCTACAGTGGCTCCGGCAGCCCAACTGCCGGTTACAACTCGAGTGATTATGATTGTATCAATCGTTCCAATCGTTCTCCATGATATTGTCTTCACTAGACTACGTTTTTTCCCAGAGTGCCCGGCTCCTTCAATGTGCTCGGTTATGGTATGCGGTGCCATGTTATCAACATTCTAAGCAGGCCGATTAGTAGTTAATCCCTCCTACGGAGTGAAATACCAAAAAACGGTCAAATGGACTCAATGATGAGTGCGATTCCTTGTCCGCCGCCGATGCAGGCAGTTGCGATACCGTAACGGCCACCTGAGCGTTTGAGTTCGTGAGCCAAGGTGAGAACCAGTCGGGTACCTGTTGCAGCGAGAGGATGGCCAAGTCCAACCGCTCCGCCGTTAACATTGACCTTCTCAACATCAATTCCAAGGTCCTTCACACATGCGACCGCTTGACCAGCGAACGCTTCGTTGATTTCCCAAAGGTCAATGTCGTCAACAGTAAGTCCAGCCTTTCCGAGTGCTTGACGGCTTGAGGGAACAGGTCCGTGAGCCATAATTGCCGGTTCTAGACCGACTATTCCCCATGATACGATACGGGCCAGAGGGGTGTCTCCATCAGCCTCGGCGCGACTGGCTGACTTGATGACAACTGCAGCCGCACCATCAACAACACCAGATGCGTTGCCAGCAGTAACTAGAGAATCTGGTCCGAAGTGTGTGCGTAGTCCCGAAAGGGATTCGGCGGTAGTACCGGGCACAAAATGATCTTCATCTGCTGCACCAACAATTCCATCAGGTGTTTCGACATCAACAATTTCCTGCTTCCATGTGCCTTCCTCGACACTCTTCTGTGTACGCTGATGGCTCAGTGCGGCGAAAGCATCCGCTTCTTCGCGGGTTACACCGATTCGCTTGCAAAGTTCATCGCTGGTCTGAGCCATGAATGAGTCGCAGGTGCTGTCGACTAGATTAGTAAACAGATAGTCCTCCATGTTCTTGGGAAGTTCATCCCCTTTTCTTGGTGGTCTTCCAAGTCCATAGGTGTCGCGCATTCCACGTAGAACATGTGGTGCCTGACTCAGGTTCTCCATTCCACCAGCAACAACAACCTCAGCTTCTCCAAGCATAATCATCTGTGCACCTGATACGATTGACTGAGTTCCACTACCGCACAGTCGGTTGAGTGTGAGCATGGGTACTTCCTGGGGTATCCCAGCCTTCAGACCGGCGTGGCGTGAGCCAAAGATTGCTTGACCTGAAGTCTGTAGGGCGTGACCCATCACAACGTGTTCAACTGCCGAGGAATCTGTTCCAGATTTAGCCAAAGCCCCTTTTATCGCGATAGCACCCAACTCCTCTGCGGTCAAGTCTGCTAACAGCCCTCCTCTTTCGCCATCTCCTCTCTTACCACCGAGCCATTCACAAAATGGGGTTCTTGCTCCGCCAACTATGACGACGTCTTCTACCATGGTGTAGCCGAATCGGGCTTGGTTTTTCAATATCCCCACTCAGAGTTATTGTTTGATTATGGCCTTATCAGACTAGTAAGGTGCCAATGATTGCGGTTCCAGCAAGGTATGCACCAATAGATGAACCAAGATTAGCAAGAGCGGTGACGAGCAAGACTCGCCCAACCCGATTACTCCAGAATAATCCAAAAGAGTCTAATTTCAAGAAATCTTGTAGGTCTTTTGAGGTTGGTTTTGCGATTTTCATTTGCACTGCGCCAGCAAACCAACCAGCAGCAAGAGTTGGATTCAGCGATGTGATAGGGGAGGCTAATGCAGCGGTAAGAATTGCCAAAGGGTGCCCTCGGGCGAGAAGAGCACCAAGTGCTGCAAGAGCGGCGTTGAGAGCAAGCCAAGTGTAAGCAACGGCGAGTAATTCTTCATAATTGCCTTGCATCAATAGAAATCCAAACAGGCCAAGAATGATTATTGGAAATCCCCATTTCAACACCTTCCAAGCAGGATTAGGCGATGGCACAGAACGTAACTCATCCCACCTTTCTTGGCTAAGTTTTTGATGACTCTGCAAGCGTTTTTTTACACCATTGATGTGGCCAGCGCCGATAACTGCTAGCACTTTTTTTTCACCTCTTAAATCCTGGATAGAGCCTGCCAAATAGTCATCTCTTTCATCAACAAGAACTTCACCAGCACCTGGGGCGCTAGCACGAAGTTCATCCATTAATTGAGTGATTAAATCTCCATCTCCGAGAAGTTCCTCTACGTCAATATCCTCTCCATCAGGCTCATCAGCAAGAAGTGAGTATAGGATTCGCCATTTTTCACGTAATTTCATCTTCTTCCAAGCGCGTTTCAGAGTAATTTGAATATCACGGTCAACTAATTCAATGGGAATATTATATTCCTTAGCAGCATCAACA
Organism: Candidatus Thalassarchaeaceae archaeon; assembly: GCA_963579105.1. Classification (GTDB taxonomy): domain Archaea; phylum Thermoplasmatota; class Poseidoniia; order Poseidoniales; family Thalassarchaeaceae; genus MGIIb-Q1. The sequence continues at coordinate 21 of CAUZFJ010000036.1, read as the reverse complement.
GCGGCTAGAAGGTCAACCACA
>CAUZFJ010000035.1:0-9102 GCA_963579105.1 Candidatus Thalassarchaeaceae archaeon | reverse complement strand
ATAGGAAGGGGAATATATTTTCGACAATTAATGGCCCTGAGAGGGAGATTTTTTTGTGTTTCAGAACTTCCTTCTTCACTACGTGCATCAGTTCAGTTCTGAACCATCGCGAGTTTTGAATTGAGTCATTGATTATGAAAAACTCGCTGGGTTCAAATCTCCCTCCAGCCTCATCCTTTCCTAGCGTCAATATGAATCGGATGACGCCGAGAGAGAGATTTGAACTCTCGCGGGACGAACCCACGTGATTTCCAGTCACGCGCGATACCAGGCTATGCGATCTCGGCTGCGAAGCGGGCGAGCCATGCCATGCCTTTCATGGTGGCGATTGATTGCGGCATGATAAATTTCTGATTGTGTTGTATGGGCATCGTTAAATCAACCCCTCCGGTCGCCGCTTCACTGCCACTGTGGCTTAGCGGTATAGCACCTCATTGGTAATGAGGAGGTCGCGTGTTCAATTCACGCCAGTGGCTCTTTTCTTCACATTGAATCCAGCAAGGAATAATTTCGTTGAAAACACTAAATCGTAATTCAAATGAGGGTGGCCTCTTAATGCTTGATTAATCCTCGGCCGCCACATGGAGGAAGAGGAAACTGAGCCAGAGCAGGCTATAGGCGAGCAAATGCACACCGGTATGCGCCTATCTAACATGCGAATTGAGCAGAATCTTTCAGTTAGCCAACCTTGGTTAGTTCCACTCCATGACTTGAAAGTTGAACTTTCCTTTCATTACCAAAAAGTGAGAGAAACTTGGAGCCGTAGAACCCTCGTTAGTTTGGCCATTGGCTCACTTGCCTTCCTTAGCGCTTCTTCAGACCTCTCTAGTGGTGAGTTCTCCAGTGGAGGGAATATTTGGAAGGTCGGAATTGAGGGTCTCAATGCAGTTGAGTGGCAAGCTTTTGCAATGATGATTACTAGTTTCGTTTTTTGGGCCCTTTTCTTAATGCGCACCCTATCAGAGTATCCCTTAATGCGTGAAAAAACAATCTATCTTTTCGTTGGCTGGGTTTCGGTTCAGGCAGGTTTGGTAATTTCAATTGCAGGAGCGCCAAGATTCCCATTTAACTCTAGCATAATTGATTTTTTAGGCCTGCTTATTGGTGTAGCGGTTCTTGGATTTTTGAGTTTTAACACATGGCAAGCAGTTATGCAAACTCGCGATTTACATGTGGTGACTCAACATAGTCACCCCGACCCTCGAAAGATGCAAGACGCAGTCAGAGACCATAGCCTGCAAGCCTGGGTATTGATACTCATTGTTTGGGTTTGTTTAGTAGTCATCAACGGATGGTTGGGAGCCCATTCTGTGGCGTATAGAGATTCAGCCGGAATGGGAATTTATCGAGCCTTATACTTCATCTCTGGAATCTTTTGTGTGTGGTCTCTAATCCACTTACTGTGGTATCCACAAATGATGTTGGGAGCAACCGGTCAAGAGATTGAGAGTGACCGTGCCCGAGAAGTCAGCCGCAAATTACGAGGTGAAGAAGTTGCTGAGGTAGGTCAACGAGGTAAGTGCCCCAGTTGTGGTATTATTACGCCAATCACTCGCTTGGCAACGGGCGTATTAGAGGTAATTTGTGCCACCGAAGAATGCCATGGTGTTGGTCCACCGGGAGAGAGGTGTGGGGATTGTTCCTCAGTATTCCCCAATCGAATCACGTGTGAAGGCTGTGGGAGTAGCGCACCAATAAGCAATCACTTACCAGACAAAGAAGCGTGGTGATAAATTGGTTCCAAATAGGTTTAGGGAAGATTTCGCACCTTTGAGAAAAGAGAATCCAGTTTGCTATCTTGACAATGCCTGCACAACATTGAGGCCAGACTCAGTAGTTGAGGCCGTTTCATCTTACTACACTGAGACTCCAGGCTGTGGTGGTAGAAGTCCACATCGTTGGGGATATGCTGTGACTTTGATGATGGCTCAAGCGCGTCAAGCGGTAGCTGATTTCATTTCAGCGCCTCGTGATGAACTTGTATTTACGCTGAATTCTACAGCGGCAATTAATCAAGTCGCGCATGGTATTAATTGGAAAGCAGATGATGTAGTCATCACTAGCGATAAAGAACATAATAGCAACTTGGTGCCTTGGTTACAATTAGAAAATGCAGGGCTAATTGACCTTCAACAGGTTTCATCCAGTGAAGACAATAACTTTGATTTGCAGGCTTTTGAGAATGCCTGTGCCCAAGCAGGTGACAATTTGCGTCTAGTCACAATCCCCTTCACAAGCAATCTAGATGGAGTCACTAATCCAGTTGCTGAAATCACCAAAATCGCTCATGATTTTGGTGCAGAAGTATTGCTTGATTCAGCCCAAGCAATTCCTCACAAAAAGGTCAATGTGATGGATTTAGAATGTGATTATCTTGCTTTCAGTTTGCATAAAATGCTTGGCCCGAGTGGGGTCGGTGCACTATTCGCAACTGGGGAATCTATGGCTAATCTTGAGACTGTTAGTGGTGGTGGCACCACCATTGTTTCAGCATCGAAGGATAATCTAGAATTTCTGCCCGGTCCCGCTCGCTTAGAAGGTGGCTCCTCTAATTATGCAGGGATTGCTGGCGCTAAAGCCGCTGTTGATTACCTGTCAAATGTAGACTTTGAGTGGCTTTGTGGCCATGAAACTAGGTTAAATCAAATCATTACTGACGGTGTAAAAGACTTTGATGAGATTACAATTATTGGGCCATCTAAGGCTATTGACCGAGGTGGTATGACGTCTATGCTCATAGATGGAATTGATGTGCATGATTTGGCCATCATTCTTGATGAAGCAGGTTCAATAATGGTGCGTTCAGGTTTCCACTGTGTTAACCACTGGTTTGAATCCAAAGGGGTTGATGGCGGTTCACTGAGGACATCTGCCTATCTATACAACACCGAAGAAGAGGCGCGGAAATTTGTTGATGTTTTCTCTGAGGCCATTTCAGCACTCAGATAAATCAATTTTGGAAATGGTAATTATCATCATAATTTAGTGAGTGTTACTACAATATTCCGACGGTTTGAAGTCAAACGACCATTCGCCATGTAATTGGGTTAACATGAGTGAAGGAGGTGGGATTGATTGGGCAACCACTGAAATGCCTGAACTTGAAGTCACTCCTAGGAAATCTATTTCATTAGATAAGCAACAAATTACCGCCATAATTTCAGCGATAATATCTGCGTCTTTGTTATTCTCTGCGGGCTTTATGCTATACAATTGGTATCAGAATTATGATGGCTCAAATAATGCCAATTTACCGCCTCCAGATGAATATATCAGTTGGCAAAGTGATTTCAGAACGCTAACTGGTATTGATGGTGTTTCGCCAACAGGTTCAGGTGTTGGGATTTGCGTTGTTGATACAGGCATTGACCTTTCACACCAAGACTTTGGCGGCCGCCAATTATCAGGATGGAAGGATTTCATTCAAGATCAGGAAACACCCTACGATGACCAAGGTCATGGGACTGCTATGGCAGGATTAATTTGGGCTGATGGTTGGATGAAAGGCGTGTCACCAAATGCCGACTTATATGTTGCAAAAGCAATGAATTCTCAAGGAGAAGGCGTGGATGAAACAATTGCTGCAGCAGTTGATTGGTGTGTAGAATCAGGAGTTGATATCATATCAATGAGTTTGGGTGGTGCTGGTGGATTTAATTTCATACTCAGTAGTACAGACGAATTGGAAAATGCAGTTGGCGATGCTCTTTCACAAGGTGTGTTCGTAGTTGCGGCTGCTGGTAACGACGGTGAAAATGACGATGGAGATGTTGCTAGTCCCGGCTCAGTTGAGGATGTGATTTGTGTTGGGGGTATAGACCGTACCGGCATGATTTGGTCAGGCTCTAGTAGTGGTGACAACAATGGAAATCTTTTCCCACCAATGTTCCCTCGATCTAACCCCGATATGAAACCAGAAGTCACAGGTCCAGGCAAAGACGTACCAGTCATGATTCCACCTTCACAACAATCTAAGGAACCAAGCCGATATGGCCCTTATGCCCACGCATCTGGGACATCTGCAGCAACTGCTTGGGTGGCAGGCGGTATTGCCTTGTTGTTAGAAGAAAAACCAGAATTAGCCCACGATGGGTCATCAGGTGGTAGTGGTGCAATTTCAGATGTTAAGCAATGGCTTTCCGATAGTGCTACTGGTCAAGAGAGTCATGATGACCATTATGGGTATGGAATCTTCAATGTAGAGGCATTGCTCTCTGCAGCCAATTCTTGAAAACTCGTGGCACTCAATTTACGGGACGCCGCTTAATGCCGATAAGAGTGCCACCAAACATTGGTACAAATCCAACATCATGGGTGTCATTCAACATTTTGATTAACATTATCCATTCATTGAAGGCGGTTATTTTCTCTTCATCTACTTCATCTTCGGTAGGTACTTCAGGCTCCGATGTAAGAAGTAAGCCGTCATCCCCGAGTAATGGAATTGCTCCCATGACACATTCATTCTGATTTTTCCAACCCACATCTATAATGCAAACATCAATGGATAGGGGAAGCGGTGATTTTTCAGTAGCGGCTAGTGGATTACTCGAATTCGCTGCTACCCAAGCCCGTTGAGTTGATCCGATGTCATTCCAATCGCCAACAATTACGTAGCTCCATTTTCCAGCATCATATCTCTGCATCAATCGCTTCAAAATAACTCCGAATTTACCACCCCCTTCAACCAGAACATAGCGTTCCGGCCGTAATTCCTCATCTTGCCATAAATCATACAACCAAGCAGATAAATGACCGATTCCAGCCCCGACTTCAACAACGTTTTGAGGTTTAACTCGGGCAACTATGTCACGGATACGACGCCTCACACTAAGTGGTAAGGATTGCAATTCCATATGCAGCAATTGCTCACCAATATTTGCAGCCACCTCCGGCTCGTTACGGTTTAGCAGTTCGCTCTTAGAAAGCAACTCTTCGAGTGGGTGCTCCTCTTCCTCCATGCCACATCGCACCGTCAACACCTGTTCAAGGATTGCCTTGAACGTAGTTTCAGAGTGTGGGTCGGGTTCAAGAGGGATGGGCTTGGCCGCTTGCTCATGGAAGAGATGGGTGAGGAGGAGGTGGAACTCGATAATTTCGCGTTATGCCCGACCTGCAAAGAGGAAGTCTCTCATCAAATTTTACGGACTACTGAGAAAGGAAAAGGCGTTGACCACCTAGTTCAATGCAACATTTGTAACGGTGTCCACAAGGTTGAATTACGCCCACCAAAGAGTACAGAAGTACGTTTTACATTATCCGAAAGGGGTGATTCTAACCAGTTAATAATGGAGATAGACGTGGATGAATTATTCACTCTTGGTGACCAATTCGACCATGATGAATCGATTTTTGAGATAACTCGTCTTGAAATGCCGGATGCAACATCTTCTAACCGTGTTAGTGCTGAAAAAGTCAGAATGGTATGGGCAACTAGAGTCGATGAGGTAATGGTGAAATTGACCTTTACAGAAGGCGAAGAATCATTTTCAGATACAATTATGTGTCAACCAGACCAAGAATTTCACTGTGGTTCAATTTATGAACACTCAAGCGGATTATGGCGCATCCGCGCTTTGCACAGTGGAAAAGGTAGAACTTTGAATGGGAAAATGAAAGCCTCAAATATCCGCCGCGTTTTCCTTCACTTACCACCATCTTATGAGGACGCTCAGGAAAAGAGGCGACTTGAACGAGGAAGTTGGAAAGGCCAGAATTTCCGAGGCCGTGAAGACCATCAAGAAAAGATTCGTTCAGCAAATATCCGCTCAAAGAAGGTTTATCGAGAACGTGAAGAATAATCTCTAGTTCAACGTGACCAAGGCATCATAAATGACTTGGCAACATGCCACGCTATGTCGGGATTTTCTCTTAATCTACGAATACTATATTCATACCATTTTTCACCAAACGGCACATACACCCTAACTTTGTGGCCTTGTTTGAGTAGTTTCCTTCGCATATCCCCTCGCACACCCAAGAGCATTTGAAACTCATAACCTGGTCCTTTGTCATCACCAGTTTGCCGGGCTCCGTTCCGGGGGTCAGATATTCCAACACCCATCTCTTGTTCTTTAAGTTGCAAAAGTGCATCCGAAACCACCGGCTTATCATGTGTGGCAATAGCACAATAGGAATTATTTTTCAACATCAGTGAAAGTGCTTCGGCATAGCCTTCGTTAATCGTTCTATATTCTGTGTATGCAATATCCGAGGGTTCAAGATAGATGCCTTTGCAGATCCTAATATCGGCATCTCCCTGTAGGGCTGAACAGATGGATTTGATGTCATCAGGTGTTCTGAACAGCCTTGCTTGTAACACGACTCCAACGTTTTTCAAACCAATCTCATGCATTTTTAGTACAATATCAATTGTTGATTGTGTTACCCTATGGTCTTCCATATCAAGGCGCACAAACATATCATGTTTAGCGGCTTTTTCAAGCAATTGTTTGATATTGCTAAGTGCCGCCTCTTCGTCAATTAGTAGCCCAAAAGCCGTTGGTTTAATTGAGATATTAGCGTCAATTCCCTGTTTAACAATTGCATCAATAACTTGTTCATAGATAGTGAGAAAATAATTAGCTTCAGCCAAGGTGGAAATGTCCTCTCCCAATACATCTATTGTAAAGCAACATCCTTCTTTTTCACCCAATTTTTTCATTGCTGACACCGCAGAATCAAGGTCTCTGCCAGCGACATAGCGTTTTGAAACCCAGCGAACAAGAAACTTCGGAGTGATGGGTAATACAGAAACAATCAGTTTGCCGAATATGCCCATTGACCACGCCCCCGATTTGAGGAAACCCGCGCTCGCTCTTTGACAATTACCATGCCCGGCTCACAGGAAATCCGCTGTTCGTCCGATTGCTAAACCAATTTCTTCACAATATCTTTTGATTGATTGACGCTGCCAACCTTTGAAGGATTTCTTATCTAAATGGGCTATCACTTGGCCTTCAGGAAAAGCCGATTTTGTGCTTTCATATGCAACTTTGATTGAATGCCGCCACTGGCCTTGTGGTAATTCACTTGTCAGCGGGTTGTAATTTTCATGTTCTGGCTTTTGCATCTCTAAAGAATATCCAGCGAGTTGGTGTCCAGCCCAGCAATTGGTTTTGCGAAGCACATCAGTGTGTCGTGGTGCGTAGTGGCCACCACCCAGACCAAGCATTATTTTTGCAGCCGATTTTTCATCTGAACTTAGATTATGCCAATTGCCCAGTCCTTGACCACCATCCAATCCTAATCCTTCTGAAATTACATCGGCCCATGCTTCAGCAGCATCGCGTCTATCCCAATGGGACTCGGATGAACCGATTTCAACAAACATTGTTGGCGCTGATAAACTAGGACCGTGATGTGTGGTTTCAATGGTCATATCAAATTCGGGAATTAATCCATGTTCTGTGCCGGCTTGACACATTCGTCGAAACCACGCCGCGAAGCGTTGGTTTGGTAGCACAACTTGCCCTTTGATACCGCCAAATTCTGCTGTTTCCCCTACCGGCGATTCACCAGGTACACCAATCACATGAAGTGTCAAACTTGGGATGCCACTTGCGGCAAAGTGGCGCGATAGAAAAATCACTTCTAAAACGTTGACTCCGGCTGCTTTTGAATATCTTTTGTCAAGGTCGTCCTGCATTAAAATTCGGTCTGTGAACCACCACATGTGTGCCGGTGAAGATTCGTGCGACCAACTCGCCCCATCCTCAATTTCTGGACCTTTTACCCAACCCCCGCGGGCGAGCAGTGCATCACCTTGGATAGTTGAGGCAATGTCCGGGGTTGAGACGATTAGAAGAGTGACTTCCAGCCTTATTCCTCCTCATCCTCTGAATTCGAAAAAATTGGGTAATAGGTTGCCAAACTAAAAATTAGGCCGGATAAAAGAATCCATTCAAACAGAGCAGAGATGTAAAAGTTGCCAGTAAATGCGAACAAAATTGTGAGTTGGACGGAGAAGAATGTGACTGCTATAAGAATCCATCTCCAATGGGTTATTTTCTTGCCTCTCCAAATGATTTTTTCATCTAATTTGCTTCTAGCAGTCGTCACTAATAATGCCCAGATGATTGCACTACAAAAAACCAAAATTGCCAAAATAATGTGGGCCACTAATTTCGTATTCATCGGCGTCCAAGACAAAACGATCAGTGAAGTTCCAGCAGTAATTCCAGCGAGTAAACCAAAGTCGTTCGAAAGTGTATGAACATTTGATATGGTTGAGTTTTTGAATTGTTTAGAAGTTTCAAGTTTCAACTGGTATGATAGCCATATTAACAAAAATCCGGTAATCGAAAAACCGATTCCAAATACTATGCTTTCAGGTGGAAAAACCCCTGCAGATGAAATGAAAGGCGGCAAGCCGTCAAAAATTGCCCCATTACCTTGAAAATGAAATTGGTCAGAATGATCCATTAATTCATCACGAGGGCCGCCCCCAAGTTGCATCATAATTTGAGAAATTACTGCGGTGAGAACACCGATTTTTATCGTGAGCGACAACACTTTGGCACGAATATCTTCATTTATCTGCAAATTCAATCATCCTCAATTAATAATCTGAAAGCCTCAATATCAAACAGTGATGCTGCTGCAGACATTGCTTCTTCAACATCAAACCAGCGCGCTTCTTCAACTTCGTCGGGTTTGCAGATAATTTCGATTCCATCCTCAACATCAACCAAATAAGTGAATGAAACCCAATCGATTCCTTCGGAGTTGAAAATCCGTTCTTGAACAATGCATCTGTCAATCCCATCCTGTATTTCTCCCGCCTCTCCAAGTGGGTCGGGAAGTTTGAGTTTTACGCCAATCTCCTCAAGTAATTCTCGCTCTGCGCCGCGCCTTGGGTGTTCAGCATAATCCAAGAATCCGCCCGGTAAAGTCCAGTGGCCAGTGAAGAATCCTCGCTTCACTTTTTGCAGAAGTAGTTGGCCACTTGTGTTTCTAAGTACAACTTTAGATACAACTCTATGAAGTGTTCTATAGACGCTATCTCTGGCAACAGGGTGAACCGCAGAGTCAGAAATCAGGTTATCTTTCCAAGCCCATTCGCGAGGCCATTCTATCAGTGGTAGTGCGTGGGTGACCTCG
>CAUZFJ010000034.1:0-9121 GCA_963579105.1 Candidatus Thalassarchaeaceae archaeon | reverse complement strand
TGATTGAATGCCATCAATTGTTGCACAGGTGGATTTCACACATGAGCCTTCGGGCGCAGACTTGATGGCAGATGAAGTCATGTCAGATGATATGGCGGAGGTGATTTTCATACCTTCATTGCCGCCCGCATCTCCTTACGAAGGCTATCTCTACATGCTAGTTATCCCTCTATTACTGAGATTAATTTTGGTACTTCCTCCATTAATTGACTTGATTTCAAAATTTTCCCCAGACCGTAAAATTCTTTTTCAGGCAATTAATTCATTGAAAATAAAGGGATTATGGGTCATCGTATTCAATGAGGTATTGGCTATTTTCTTGCCATTTATTCTAGCGCTTTATGCACGAACTTTGTTTGACCCTATTGGTTGGGAAGGGTGGAATGAAACTCCTACAGAAGCAATTTATGCATTATTGATAGCCGGAGGATTGTGGTTATTTGGGGATTTTCTGAGAGTTACACGCACTCGGAGATTAATACGCTCAATTTCTGAGCGAAATAGGGTAGTCGTGAAACTTACTGCACAAGGACTCTCTCATGCACGTGGCGCGCTTGGATTCATTGGCGGTTTGCGTCTCAAAGGGAAAAACCAGGAAGATGTAGGTACTGAAGACAATGCGATAGAGGATAGCAAATCCAAAAAATCAATTTTAGGAACTTTATTTGGAGCCGGCAGTGTTGCTGGAGAAAAAGGACTTGAAGTCGCTGACGCAGCTCTTGGAGTAGTTCGTGATAAAGCAACCGACCTTTCAAATAAAATGGATGACCAAATTCAGAGAGGCATTCGTCAGCAATCAAAAGTCGCTCTAAAACTACTGATTAGAGACATTTTGATGAGCGTCGGCCCGATTGTAGTCCTCGTTGGACTTTACAACGTCTGGTAAATCAGATTTCATCGTCATCAAAGACTTCAACCTCAGCCCATCTTTTGACAAACTCAGTGAACTTTGAGATGAATCTTGTTGCTCGCACAGTGTGATTATCCACCCAATGGTAGTTCCCACCCCGAGGTTTGTTGTACAAAACTCCGTGATACTTGAAGCCGTTTTTGTCTAGCCACGCCTCACTAACTTCGGCATGTTCGTCCGTCCTGCTAGTGAAGAAAGTGATGGTGTGCCCCTCATCAAACCATCCGTTGATGACCTCAACTACTCCCTCAAAGACCTCGGCGTCAGCCATTCTCTCCGCCTCTTCGTTTGGGATATCTTCACAAACGGTACCATCAATATCTATGAGATAATTCTTACAGTCTTCTGGAAGGCTTGGGCTCATTCCCTTTCCCCGAGCGTCAATTTGGTCAACGAGGTCTGTCATGGCGGGGCCGCATCGCGGGCACTTCATGAATCCAACGCACGTTGACCTAGCATTGCGAGGGTACCTGAGAAATTATCAGCGGCTGCGGCTTGCCAAATTTTTATATTCCGAAATCCAGCATTTTTCATCAGAGTTTTCCATTCATCAATACTCATTGTTGTCATGTGGACATTGAGTGTTTCAGGCCAATCTAGGCTCGCCTCATGTTCGAGATAATGGTCAACTCCAGCAACTAACCAACCGCCATCTTCAAGCCACTCATCATGGATTTTCGTGAGCATTTCTTGGGGGTTTTTCAGGTAGTAGAGGAATTCCATAGTGTGCACCAAATCAAACCGGTTTTCGGGGGTCCATTCGGGTAATTTTTCCTCATGGTATGTGCCACTCGGGTCAATTGCTCGGGCGTTGGCGACCATCTCACTCGCTCCATCCACCCCCTCTACTCGTCTAGCTCCTAAGGTTGTGAGTTTGCGGACTACCCAGCCGTTGCCACAGCCGATGTCAATCGCTGAAAATGGTTGAGGGAGGTTTGGAACTGCTGATTTTAGCATCTCTGAAACTGAGGCAGAATGCCCCTTTTCCATCCCGATGTCACGACCTTGTTCCGCCCACTCAGAAAATACGTCTGTTGCTTCTTTCATATTCTCAACTCGTTACTAATTCTCAATCGTTTGCTCCGCTTCATTATGTTCAGCGAAGAAACGCTTCTCGCCTGGTGAAATCAAAGCCACCCAAATGATTCCTGAAATCACTTGGCCAACCGCGAAAATTTGCACAAGTTCTCTCAATCCGACATCGGTATATTCGAGAATTAAACTCGCCGCTAAGGTTGAGAAACCGTTGACAGCGGTAATTAAAAGAAAGTCTGTTGAAAACATCCTGCCCCGCCATTCATCCTCGCTTCTCTCTTGGAGAAGTACCGTCGAGATCACCCAATTCGCCCCACTTGCCGAATGTGAGAATACCACGAAAAGAGCAACCCACCAGCCCCAAGAAAGCCAGCCAATCGCCAAATATCCAACACCACATATTGAAATCAGCCAGCCGATGATAAACGGCCATTTGGTTCGGTCTGTGAAAGTATATCTTGCTAGAATCGGGCCCAATCCAGTGCCGACTCCTCGGGCCGCAAATAACAATCCGATTCCAGCCGCGACTTCACCTAAACCAATGTCAGCGCCGACTAGAATCAACATGTAAACTAGGCCGCCACCGAATAATCCCCAAGCCGCTTTTGCCGTGATTATTCTAGATATTTTTGGGGTTGTTCGGATGATATGGAATCCTTCTATAACTTGAGATAAACTGCTAACAAAGAAATTTCCCTCGGTTACTTTTGGCTCACGTTCAGGAATCTTGACAGTAGCGATAATCAAGGCGGCAATGACGAAAGCAATTGAGTTGATGATAAAGGTGATTTGAACACCATAGGTTGCCACAACCGCTCCACCAATTGCTGAACCAATTGCCAGCGAAGCTGACCAAGTCGCAGAGTTCATGGCATTAGCGGTCAGCAATTCATTTGGTTTGGTGATATTAGGTATAGTTGCATTTTCTGCTGGCAGATATATCGCATGAAACAGCATCAACATCGCTGATAAAGCATAAATCATCCAAACATCATCTGCATCTTTAATCAGTAAAAATGCAGCAACCGTGATTGCAGCAGCAAAATTTGAGCCAACCATCAGCCACTTGCGGCTAAACCTGTCCGCCAACATCCCGGTGAAAACTTGCGGTACAGCCATTGAAAACAGCCGCAAGACAAACAACAAGCCAATAGCCAATTCTGAACCTGTAAGTTGGTCGATTAAGACGAAAAGTGCAATCGTATTGAACCATTCTCCGAGCATGGCAATTGCGTTTCCACACCAATACCGACGAAACACCGGATTCACTCGCAGGAGTTCGGTAAATCCAACCTCCTGCTCCTGCATGGCCTGTGCCACTGACTTCCACCTAACAACCTGTGCCCGCATTTGCAAAAGCCAAGTCTCTTGAATGGGCGGCACTCACCAAAAGCGATGGCAAGCGACAACCTAGTGTGGATTGACTGCGAATTCACTGGGCTTGACCCAGACGAAAATCGCTTAATCGAGATTGCTACAATCATCACAGATTCCGAGTTAAACATCATCGCTGAAGGCCCATGCTTAGAGATAAACCAACCCGCAGAACTGCTAGCAGGAATGGACGAGTGGAACACAACTCACCACACCCGAAGTGGACTGGTAGAGAAGGTTCTAGCGAGTGAAATTGATGATGCTGAGGCAGAAAGGCTGACCCTCGAGTTCGTGCGCGAGTACACCGATTCTGGGTCCTCACCACTGTGCGGAAATACGATTTCTCAAGACCGTCGGTTTTTGCGCCGTTATATGCCTGAGTTGCACGCGCATTTCCATTATCGTAGCATTGATGTTTCAACTGTTAAGGAGTTGGCGAAGCGGTGGAATCCTGAGATTCCGCCTATGGAAAAAATAGGTGGCCATCGCGCACTTGAGGACATCCGGGAATCAGTATCAGAACTTGCATATTACCGTGAAAGAATTTTCAAATCGTGAAGGTTTTTCAAATCAAGTTACTGACTGGAATTTTTCCCAACCATATGGGTATCCCTTTTCATCGACAAAGATGACATTTACTCCAGTGCCGGACCTATGAAATGAGATCAATTCTAATCCGTGGATACTGTGGCCAGTTGGGGCAACGCCCAAAACTGCTTTCTCAGCAGAACTTTTCCATCTACCCCAACCCCGTTTTTGGCGCACAGGAGCGACCTCTTCAGGTTGCAACTTTCTGCGCACACCATCTGTATCATCATACCAGCCAAATGGTCCTGAGGGGGAGAATTCTATCCCCAAAATCATGTCAACACCAAGTGTGTATTGAGCCGCGTCAGCATCTTGTCTTGATGGCACGGCTACTGCGTTGGGGTGAGTGTGTAACCAGTGCACGAATCGCCCACCTCGTGGACCTCGGCTTTGTGAAAAAATACCGTCCGTCCATTCTTCAGGTACGTGATGTACGGAAAATGAATCTCCGCGATTTACTATTGTTGCCTCTCCTAAGATGTACCCTTCCCCAGCAAATAACCCATCTTCATGGTCTTCACCTTCAAACAGGTCATCAACTTCTTGATGATGAGGCCGGTCATTATCAGCATCTAGACCAATTAAAATTTCATCAGGCAGAGATTCTAAAGTCCAATGGAGGATTTGTTCAAGCGTTTGGCCCGGCATCATTACTAGTCCACGATATCCCTCTTTATTTGCGAGGGAATCGGCATTGTACGCCGACATCGCTTGTACCAACCAACCGTCCACCATGCACACGCTCCGGCGGTGAATCCTTAACAGGATTGGCACTGCATCAGTGTTGTAGGTGAGAGCATGGCTGGTAAGAAGAAGGGGTTAGGCGGCTTTCTCGGTGGCTTGACAGGTACGCCATACGACCGTTTAAGTCGGCATATTGAGAAAACCGCTGCAAATACTAAGAAGGATTCCTTGGGTAAAGAGTTGAACAAGATTGTGAAGATTGTTAGACGAGAGTATGACCAAGAGAATCTAGACGAAGAGGAACATGACCTATTGGTTGAAGATATTGAGACCGCACATCCTGATGGCAGAACATTTCCAAAATTATTGGCTGATTCTGACGAATTCTATGATGATGAAAATATGCCAGATGCGCCCGATTTAGAATTGGGTGGACCAGTAAACCTTGATGAGTTGATGCGTGGACCCAGTGATTCTGCCCAAGGTTCATGGGGTTCTGATGAGTATGATGAATACAAACGTGAGATGGCCGAAGAGTTCTACAAAGATAGTGATGAAGCAATTGCTTCAGGGGACCACGACCAATTGGAATCACAAGACCCAGTGGCAGGCCGTGTTTACCACAATGTAGAGGATACCGCCTCAGAAGTCAAGAAAGACATTCTTCGGGAACAGGGTGTTGATGTTGATTCTGAAGAAGAAGAAGAAGAAGAAGATTACTATGTTGATGATGATAATGTCGAATGGTGGCGGGATGATGATGGGGCTTGGTGGTTCAGAGAACCAGGCAAAGAAGATTGGTATCCCGGAGAATAATATATTCATTCATCATTATTTTTTGGCCAAATATTGAGATTTGCGATGTCAAATTTCAATACTGCTTGGTCTGCACCATCATTGAGCATCGCTCGGTTTGCAAATCCTGCAGAACTAATCCCGATGATTTGGTCAGGCCGGTTCAATTCCTCTGCGCCGACAGCATCATTTATCATTCTAAGAACTTCTAATCCTTTGAATGGCGGCATGAATTGGTCTAGAAGTAGAATATCAGGTGAAAAGTCATTGATGACAGCAACAGCATCTTTAGAATTCCATTTCTGTTCAATCGTGATTTGGCTAGTATCAACATTACCCGCTTTTAGCAATGCCTCAATATCGTAGGAATCTTCGAATGCTAGAACTCGCATCAAACTATACCACTGATTTTTGTTTACTAGTCTTGTATTTCATTCCTCTCTCTCAAACATAATTTGCCCGGTTAATTCAAAGGCTAGTCCGGATGTTGGGAAAACTGTTCTACATGGTTAATGGAGTGCCGGGCCAGCATTTTATTCCGATTAGCCGCGCTGAAATAAAGCGTCTAATATTAGCCGAAGCCGGCGAAAACTCAGATAATCTGGCAAAAATTTCAGAGTTATTGGGAGCTCTTTGGCACCATCGTATGCATTCTACTCAAGAATCTCTAAAACAAATATACTCAGATTTTGATCCGGATTCAATAGATGAAATCCCTGAAACTTTTGACTCAACAGATTTTGTGAATCAATTTAACGAAGCCCTAACTGATGGGAACTGGTTAGAAATTACAGATGAAGAAATGCAAGCAGCATTGGACGGAGAGGACATATTTCCGATAAGCCTAGATGTTAGGTTTGAGGAGTTCAAACTCTTACAAACTTTCAAACTTGGTGAAAAAACGGTCAAAAGTTTACGAGAGCCTTCACTATTCGAGAAACTGATACTGAGAAAGAAACCAACGGAGGTAGATTTGGAGGTGTATGAGCGTATTATCCAAGTCATGCAGTTTCATGAACGAGCGTGGTTTGAGAACAACAAAACCTTGGGGAATTACCCTGGGACCGAGGCAAAAGGCTTGCACTTGAGGCTATTCAAAACTATTCCGAAACTGGATTTGGAGGTCATTTTCCCAAATACATCACCTAACATGAGACGAATTGATCAGGTGAAAATATTGGCTCCATTGATAGGAGGGCTGGCCACTCTTGGCATGAAATTCGGACCTCTTATTTTTGGCTATACTTCGGGAGAAACATCCCTTGCACTTATCGGTGGTATTTTGTCTGCATTAGCAACTTATATTCTCAAGTCCTGGACCAAATACATGAAGACCAAAGAGGCATATCTTTCACAAGTTTCCAAAGACCTTTACTTCAAAGGCCAAGCAAATAATCAGGCAGTCATCAATATGGTGATTGATTTTTCAGAGGAACAAGAGGTGAAGGAAGCGTTGCTTGCTTACTCGTTTTTGTTGTTAGATAGTGAACAGCAACACACAATGAATTCCCTTGATGAACGAATTGAAAAATGGTTAGCAAAGCATGGTGCAGTAGTTGATTTTGAGGTTGATGATGCACTAAACAAATTGCTTGAACTAGGGTTATTGAACCGTGAGGGGGCTGAGAGTGATAGTGAAAATTCATTGGCTGCCGATGAGCGAATTACTATGCTAGAGCCAGTTGCAGCATTGGCACGTTTGGATGAAATATGGGATGGGATTTACAATTACTAAAGTGCCTAATAATAGTATTTCAAAGGGTTCCGCCAGCAGATTCCCAATACGAGGTTATTTCTCCACTGTCAGATAGTCCACCTTTGTGAATTTCCACGATTCCCCCATCTGAGTTGACGAAGACAATCGATGGCCTAGAACTGATTTTCACCTCTTCAGCTTGCTCAATTCCCTTGGCGAACGGGAAATCCAGAGTTTGCCCCAAATCATCACCCTCGTCATCATATGAGTTTGATCTATCATGCCATTCTGTAAGGTTGATTCCTTGAGGGCTATCAGCAGGATCTGTACTAAACACAATAATTGAAGGGCCATTCAAAGTTGAATTAATTGCGTGCATTGTTGAATGACAGGGTGAATCGCACCATTCTGCAGAGAAAATTACGATGTACGGGGCCCCCTCATAGTCGCTGTTAGAATAGGTTAATCCATCATCTGCAACAGTTGAGAATACGGGAAACGGTTCTAGGTCTGATTCGGGGCCAAGGATTTCTTCGATTTTGTCCCCCACATCATCCCCAAATAATCCACCAAACCATGCAAGAGAAAGGAGGCAAATGGCAACCGCGGCAGCGACTAATTCTCTCTGCATATTCTAGGGATAAAATGTGACGTATATAAATGTCAACAATAAACGGTTGTCCTTATTGATTCATAAGAAAAGGCGGATTCGAAAAATTATGAATAGGGTTGCAGTATGGTTCTGTATTTTTCTTTCCCTCCTCCTTTTCACATCACCAATTGCTCATGCTCAGGATGATTCAGATGGGGATGGTATCAATGATGAAGAAGATACATATCCCGATAATCCCGATGCATGGTCAGATTCAGATGGTGATGGTTATGCAGATCAACCAGGTCTGAATATATCTGATGATTGCCCCAATACAGAGGGTTTTTCAAACCGTCATATGAATGGGTGCTACGATACGGATGGAGATGGAATCCCTGATACACTTGACGATGATATAGATGGGGATGGCATTACCAATGATTTGGAGTTAGCCTCTTCTACAGCCCTTAAGAAGTACGATATATTCAACCCCGAAGATGTTCCTCCAGATTTTGATTGGGACACGATTCCTGATGTACTTGATGATGATGATGACAACGATGGTTGGTCAGATCAAATCGAATTAGAACGGGGTTCTGATACCTTTGATGAAAGCATGACTCCGTTTACAATGTATGGAGGTTCTACAGGATGGTTTTATGTGTCTGGCGCAGGTTTTGTAACCGAATATCGTAACGATGGTACTGAGTTTTCACTATCTTGGTTACTTTCCGCTCTTAGTTCTGAATTAATTATTCCAATCGGACTTGTTCCGATTTATTTTGGAATCTGGTATTATAGACATAGAACATTCAATAGATTTGATGAAGAACTCAAAGATATACAAGACTTAACAAAATTGAGAGAAATTGAGTTTGAAGTTGGTGAGGCAATGCGCGGTAGGAAATTACAGGCTCATCACGGTATTATCTTAAGAAATGTAATTGAAATCAAGGAGAATGATCTTGATAATCGCTGGTTTGAGAGATATGAAGTAAATGAAAATGACTCAGAGGAGTGAATTTCACTTATCCTGCAATTTCTAATTGTGGAACTGTAAACCAGTGAGAATCCTCTTTCGGTCTGTCAATAATGGGCAGACCGAGCACACTGCTTTCATCCAGTGACAAGCCTATTCCAGATACAGCACATGGGGATGGCAAGTAATCTTCTCCAGATTCGGTTAATGTCACTCTAATCGCATGGCCTGCAGGTAAAAATACATCCATCGGATTGAATTCCATTAGCATCAGATAGTTTTGCCCAGGAAGAACCGCATTTGCCTCATAACCTCCATCACGGTATCGTAAATCCATGGTTGCATGGCCGAGTCTCAATCCTGTTTCATCATCGAACATGGTAGCGAATACCTGACCAGAAGGACAAAGCAAATTCATCGATGAACTAACCGAGAGATGCAGTGTGGCAAGCCCGGAGATTTGGATGT
>CAUZFJ010000033.1:0-9205 GCA_963579105.1 Candidatus Thalassarchaeaceae archaeon | reverse complement strand
CACCGCGATTTGTTGCAGATGGGATTGCTGAAGATAATGAACCCAAAGTAGGTGATGGTACGACTTCAGAGGTTGCGGGGAAAACACCGTTCAATTGGATGATTTCAGCATTCGTTTTGATATTAGTCGGAATTGGTGTCATCAGTTTAATATTTACAATGCGTGATAGGAAAGAACCTGAGGTTCTAGAAGTCAATGAGAATTCACTATTCAATGACAAAATGGACGCGACTGAAGAATCTGAAGAATTGGAAACTATTCATCCTTCAATTGTTGAACAGGATGAGGAACCCGCGCTGATTTCCCCCGCCATTGAAGCCAATCCCATTGCCGACAATGTCATCTCTGAAGGTGAAACAGAATTTGTTGATTCATACCAAAATCTACCAGGTGGTGGGGAATATCAAGTGACGGATGGGATTACTGTTTACCAACAAGAAGATGGGTCTCGCTGGCAACAAGAAGAGGGCGGTAAATTCCGCAGGCTTGCTTGAAAGAAAATGGGCCAATGTTGGTTGAATTTGCTTCATATTAACGGTTGGTTCAAGAACCACCCCTCTCCGCTATAGGTCGTGGTAGACGAAATACGCTCCTGCTACCGATTCCGGTCGCCAGATGATGGTATTGTCATTCTTATCGAGGGGGAGATAGACTGGGTTGAGGAATGGAGGGGGATAATTGGCCTCAGCGACATTGGCTTACTAGAACGTCTTAGCATTGGTTCAGACGGCGACCCTATCATAACGTCCTCTTCATCAACCCGCGGAGTTAGCAAACCTCTTCCTGGCCCAACCCCTAACCCTGGCAGTGTGTTAACAGTCCGGAGAATAATTGGTGAATTGAACATAGAAGAAGAGATGACAAAGCTTGGGATCTACAAAGAGGAGTCGCCTAGCGTTGGTGATTTGAGAGCAATTCTTGATGAGTATGATGAGGCGCCAAAGCCACCACAAGGATCACCTTCAACCGAGCCAATAGCAGAAGGCTGGCTTCGCGAGGCATTACGAATTGCAGTTCGTAGATTTGGTGTGATGGCACTTCCAGTCGATGTGATAATTGAAACAATTCACGGCCGTCACGATTTGGACGATGAACTTGTTGAAGGCTGGCTTGAGATTCAATATCAATTAGGAAAACTCGTGAAGATTTACGGTGGCAGCAGAGAGGGGTTTGGCCCATCGCCAACATGGCTTGACGCTGTTTAAAATCGTTAATATATTGGCAATTATTTGCTGGTAGAAGAAAGAAAACTTTCCGCTTTTTGACCTAAGAATTAGCATAATATCACAGCAATTAGTAGTTGTTTATGCGAAGGGCTGGAAAAGTAACACAAAGAAACTTTAACCGTTGTACTGGGAGCCAATTGCAGTAGCATTTTTCGCACACGCGCACGAAAGGGGTAATAAGAAAGCCCAAAGTCGGTTGGTCTTGTATGTCGAGCCATACCATTGAACTGAATATTAACAAAGCGCGGGTCAAAGCCGTCGCACTAGTCGCATTGATGGTACTGTCAACGTCGTTGGCAGTGCTGGATGTTTCGGCGAGTAATTCGAAGCAATACCCAGTAACAAGGAATCCTCTGGACCTTGCGACTGGCGATTTTGATTGCGACGGTGATGACGATATTGTGACCGCAAGTGAGATGGGCAACTTTTTGTCCATTCTCTGGAATGATAATGGAAATTACCAAGACCGAACGGACCTTTGGGTTTCAAACAACGCCAGCCGCCGTGCTGGTTTCACTGACATCGCTGATGTTGGTGGTGTTGAAGTTGGTGACATTGATGATGATGGTCAGGATGACATCGTATTCTATCAAGGTAACATTCAGGTTTTTGGTGGCACAGAAATAATTCGTGGAAACCTAACAGTCTTGAGAAATGAGGACTGCGCTGGAACTTTCAGTGAAGATGCAGTTTACACAATGGGTGATATCGTATGGAATTTCCAAGTAGGGGACGTCAACGGTGATGGGGTTGACGATATTGTTGCCCTTGAATTGCAAGACTTAGCTTCTGGCACCCAGCGACTTCTAACTTATCTTGGTGGTTCTCAGCGGAATTCTCCTACAAATCATAAGATTACAACACTTGACAACCTCGCTAACAAAGTATACGCAGACATTAGGCTCGGAAACTTCGGGGAGGCTGTTGTTGGTGGTCCAATCGGAAACGATTGCGATGATTTAGATGCATTCTTACACTACTGGCCTGGATACAATGCAGCAACTGGATTCTCAGATGGGGATTGGGATAACGTCTCTATAGTTGAATTTGAATGTACTCTCGATACATTTGCAGCATGGAATGATCCTAGCAAGCAACACACAATCAAGTTGAATTCCGAACAGGGTACTTTTGACATCGCTGATGAAGATGGGGATGGCAAGATTGACACTATGGCAATCACGAACTTAACAACTGTTGTTTTACAGAGTTGTGCAGCGGCTCCTTGTCCTTCACAGAGTAATTGGCAGCAAATTGCGGTGTCTCCGACTATAGGTTCATTCATACCTGCTTCAGTTGAATTGCAGGATGTCAATCAAGACGGAAGCATTGACTTAGTTGTTCCAACCACTTCCACCATTACCAGTTTACAGGGCCAAAGCGGTAATACTGTGACATCATATTCAACGGATAACCTTGAGGAATTGAATACTGTTCAAATTATTCTATCAGATGGCAGTGGGGGATATTATCAACCACAATCAATGCCAGTCGGTCGCCGACCAACTATGGTTCTTGTAGGGCAGTTTGCTGGAGGACCAACCAGTGCTCTTGACTTAGCGATTGGTAACCGTGATTACACATACCGATACTCAAACGGTGCACTACACATTGACTCAAAGGGATGTGCCTTTGACCCACTAAACCCTCAACTGAATGGTTTTGGATGTGGTAATCTTGATGCTATTACTGTTGTTCAACTTGATAACGAAGACGTTGGAATATCAGGAATGACTGTTTCACCAGCAAGTTTCAACCCCGATACTGGGAGAATGACGATTGGTGAAGGCACTCGTGAGGTGAATGTTACAGTGCAAAACACAGGGCTTAATGCCATTTCTGGAAGCGTGGATGTTGATGTTTCAGTCAAAGAAATCACAGGTGGGGTAGACACTACTGTTTATTCAAATGACTATGAAACATCGGCAGTTACTAACTGTGGTACTGGTTGCACTTGGGCTAATGCAGACTATGACCGTGAGGCATATTACTGGCACGAAGAGGTTGCTGCAAACCATTCTGCAAATCCGGAAGGGGATGAAGCGGATGTTAATCCGACGGACTATATGTGGGCCGGAACATGGCAACCAAATGCAACTGCTGGCAATCAAATGGAAAGCGGATACCTATCCAACCAAGATGATGGACTTATCTTGCAAAACATCGATTTGACCGGTGCTGATGCTGCATCTCTTGAACTTGATTTGTATTGTAGTGTAGGTTATTCAGTTGTCCATTATGTGAATTCTCAGGGTTCAATCTCAGGAATGGTAATTTACGACGATTCGTGCAACATTGATGTTTACACTGATGATGAGGGATGGGTTCCTATCATCTATCGTGGTGGATACGATGCTGTTAGAATTAACGAGTATTACAGCAATGGTGGCTCTGTAGAATATACAAGTCGAATTTACCATATCTTTGGGACAAATTATAGTTGGATGGATTTACAAGGAAACAATTCACTGGATTTGACCCCTTGGGCTGGAGATACAATTGACCTACGATTCCGTTTCCGAACGGGATACGAAGGAAGTATAGGGCGTGACAACACTTCACGAAATACTCAGTGGGATGGTATGGCGTTTGACAACTTGACAATCAAGAAGACAATCACTCAGTTTGGCCAAATTCAGCCAGTTTCACAGACCCTGAATCTCAATAACTTCGCTCCTGGTGATGAGCAAACCATTGCTCTGAACGCATACTTCACAAATGGTACTGAATACATGATTGAGAGTGCTCTAACGTCTCCTACCGGATTCAGTAATGAGGATTCAAGCAATGATGACATGCGCTGGAAGATGGATGTGCTAAACTTGTACGACCCAGCAGTCAAGGAGATTACTTCTCAAGACAGAGGTGCATTGTATGCATCTGGAGATATGCCGATTGATGTTATTGTTGAAAATGCTGGAAACACCGTGATGGATTTTGATGTCAAAGCAACAGTATATACTGCTCAGCCAAATGCTCTTTTCACCAACCCGTGTAAAGATGTTGAGGACTTTGAGCCAAGTGCATGTGCGTACATGTATGGTGATGACAGTGATGGTGATGGTGGGATTGTTGATGATACCGATTCAGGTGTTCAAAACGCAATTGTTCCAGGAAACCGACCTCTGTTTGGTAGTAACGCATACTGGTTCGGTCATCCCGATTCAGGATACGGTGACAACTGGAATGAGTCAATGACTCTCCAAACTATTGATTTGCGCAATATGGGTGGTGACTTCGCTTACCTGACCTTTGATTACTTCGCAGAGGCTGATTACCTCAGTGATCAAGATGGTAATATTGTTGGAATCAATGAATACGGGGCTCTAGAAATAAGCTGGCGTAAAGGCTCACAAACTTACCAAGGACTTGTCTATGGTTCTTGGAATGACTACAATGAAAATGGAATTCTTGGTGGAAACCAAAGTTGTGAAGACATCGATGACGATGGTACCTTTGACGAAGTTGAATACATGGGAGACCACACAGACCAAGGAAATTATGTCGTATGGTTTGATAGCGAAGGTATTGTGAAGTCAGTCACCCTTGACTTGACTCACATCGTAATACAGAATCGTACTGGGCCATCCAACAACTGGCGTACTGAGTGTACTTCTATGGATGGCGCTGAAGTCGATTTGACTTTCCGTTTCATGACAAATAGTGATGGTATCAATGGCACTTCTGGTTTCGCCGGTTTCGCTCTTGATAATATTACGGTACAGGAGTATACATTTACTTCTGACCAAACTTACTATGCATCTGTAACCAACATTGATGCTCGTGAGGAGCGAAATGTCTCTATTGGGGTGCATAACTTCCAGCAAGGCATTTATCGAATTGATGTAATGAGTATGTTTGACAATCAAACAGTTGGAAACAACTGGACTAATACTGAGGAAGTAGCGCTTGGAAACAACATGTCAAAGGTCATTTTTGAGGTTGCATCTGTTGATGTGACATTGTTCCGTCCAGATGTTCTAGATTGTGTTGAAGATGTGGATTACGACTGTGTATATCCGTTTGACGCTGCACTTACTCACCAGTTTACAGTACCATTGAGTAACGGTGTATTAGCAGGTGACTACAATATCTACCTAGATATCGTTGATTCCTCTGGAACTACAGTATCTTCAACAACTTCCACTAACAGTCCGATAGCTCTAGTATCACATGAGAATAGTCAAGCAACTTTCCAGCCTTTCAACGGATGGGTAGACGGCGAGACATATGACTTACGATTCTACGCACAACTTGTTGATGGAACCGCATCAGGAAACCAGCGCAACTTCACAATCACATTTGCAAGCATGGTGGATGTAGCGATTCTCTCAAACCCAACTGACCAGAACCGGTTGCAGAGTGTGAAGATGGACTTGCAGGCAATGGGAATGACCTACACTCAGTTTAGACAGAGTGATTGGGATACTTACCTCGCTAGTGGCTGGTTGGACCATTACGACAAGGTCCTATTACCTTGGCAGACTACTGCTAATGTTCAAGCTGGTAATTACTATGGCCGACTCGGAGAATCAGCGACTGAGAACGTCCTCAAGAATTACATGATGGCTGGTGGCACTATTGAAATCCACCTTGGTCCTTATGCTGAAGGATTGGATGATAATTTGCTGTACAATATGGTGATTCTAAACCGTGACACAGCAGGTAATCAGGTTGAGCACAGTAATCTCAACATTGCTGACCCATACCACCCTCTTCTTGCGAATGTCAGCAGTACTGCATGGCTTGGCATGAACAATGGTAACTATGTTGCAAATGCCGCACTTTCAACAGCAAGTGCAGGATCTAACAAACTCCCAACCCCATGTGGCGGTCTTATCAATGCACAGCAGGGTACATTCCACAGTCTACTAAGCCATGAATCAGATTCTAGCATGCACTTGCTAGCAACTTGTGGAGTTGGAAGTGGTGGTCTTATTGTGAGCACAATTGATGTTGAGAATCCAAGTGTGTCCGAACCATTCGGCAGCACTTCCTCACCTCTACGTAGCAACTTGCTTGCATACCAAGTATCACCTTACCCAACAGAACTTGGAATCGCTGGCAATGGATGGGATTTAACCATCAATGATGCAGCCCCATCAGAAGCCGATGCAAGCGGAGAATATTCTGACACAGTTTACCTGAAGTCAGGTAGCGTAGTTGATTTCGGATTTACATCAACCCTTACTGGATTGAACGCAGACTGGGAAATTCGAGGTGCAACTGACTGGGACCGCAATCAGTTCCCACCGAACACTGAATTTGCTCACAGAGCGGATGATTCTCATCAGGTAACCTTCTGTCTTATTGACACAAATCCTGACGGCACTGGTTGTATTCAGGATGCGACATGGGATGTAACTCTGTATATTCATGATGCAGATGGTCACACAAGAATCACTCACATTACTCTACAAACAAACGATATCTTGGCTGATGAGTCAGACCCAATCGCCAATGTAACAGTTGAGGAGCACCCACTTTATCCTGATAGTTTGGAGGACCATGGCACCAAAGAATCTGGTGGGTCAAATTGGCCAGTCTATCTTGCGAAGTTATCTGCAAGCGGAGATGTGAAGGTCAAGTTTGATGCCTGTGGTTCATACGACCCAGATGCAATGAATGGAGAGAGCGGTATTACCACTTACACATGGAAGGTCTACCAGGATTACCCATGGAATAACCCATCTAACGATTATGACGGGCACACCTTTGAGCGCACCGCAGCAATGGGTTGTGATTGGACTTACACTTTCCACAACCAGACCGCAGACCCTTCAGGATTTGCTGAGAATCCAATCCGAATTGAGTTAGAAGTAATTGACCGTGCCGGTCGTGACTCAGAGAAGGTCAAGATGTACTTCGTAGTGGTCCCTGAGGATTACGGCGATGACCAACCAGTTTGGGAAATTAATACTCCATTAGATGGCTCTACTCAGACCGGTGGTTATGTGTGGGTTAATGGTACAGTAATATCCGGAAGCGAGAATGGAGATGTAGCTATTGAAGCAGCACTTGATTCCTCAATTCTAAACGAGACTATTGATAACAAGGTACAGCAACTACGAGACGGTAAGTTCGCAGATGTACGTAACCTTGGTGACGGTTCAGGATTCAGTTTGAAGTTGAAGTTAGAGGACTTGTACGATGAGAATGGTTCAACTCAGACTATCTATCTGAAGATTGTTGAAGGCGATGGTGCTACATGGACTCTGTACCAGCAGATCGATGTCAATTTACCACCAGTTGAAGTCAATGTTGACCCTTGTGTTGCAGATCCATCTGCCGAAGGATGTGGTGATGGTACTACTGACACTCAAGGTGGCGGAATGTCCAATACACTACTTTACGCTGGACTTGGCGCAGTTGGTCTACTAGTTATTGTCATCATTACCATGCTTGTTCTACGAATGCGTGGTGGTAAGGAAGATGTTAGTGGATTTGCTGGTGTCGATGATATGGACCCACAGGAAGCCTATGTTCAGCAGTTGATTGCACAAGGATATCCAGAGGACACTGCTCGACAATACGCAGCCCAATATGCAGGGCATTTCCAAGAGCAACAGTAGCGAGCACTTGGCAACGCCCGGGGCTTTAGCCCCGATAACACCTAAGCGTTGAGCGTAGCCTCTAATCGAATTCCGCCCCTCGTGCTTTTGAACCGAGTCCATCTCGGGCCGAGTAATGAACGAAGCGGATGAGTACAAGGTCGCTGACATTAGTCTCGCCGAAGAAGGCGCCCTCAGAGTTGATTGGGCTCGTAGTAGGATGCCTGTGCTCGCTCTTCTGAAAGATAGAGCGGTGAAACAACAACCTCTAGCAGGTATGACTGTTGCCGGTTGTTTGCATGTTACCAAAGAGACTGCGGTGTTAATCGAAACGCTTGCAGCAGCCGGCGCTAAAGTTTCGTGGTCAGGTTGTAATCCTCTCTCAACCCAAGATGATGTGGCTGCTTGGTTAGCAAGAGAAGGCTACGGAATTTACGCTTGGCATGGTCAGTCAATAGAGGATTTTTACTGGTGTATTGACCAAACAATTGATGCAGAGCCTACCCTGACTCTAGACGATGGTGCAGATCTGATTTTCAGGGTTCATGATTCACGTACCGATGCGCTGGACAAGGTGATTGGCGGCACAGAAGAGACCACCACGGGTGTGCACAGACTGAGAGGTATGGCTGATGCAGGGAAACTTCGCTATCCGGTTATTGCGGTGAACGATGCGATTACAAAATGGGATTTTGACAATGTTCACGGGACAGGCCAGTCCACTTTAGATGGGATACTGCGAGCAACTTCGGTATTATTAGCAGGCAAAACTTTTGTTATTGCTGGCTATGGTCACTGTGGCAAAGGATTAGCAAATAGGGCTAGAGGAATGGGCTCAAATGTTGTGATTACAGAAATTGACCCTCTAGCGGCTCTCAAGGCTCACATGGATGGCTTCCGAGTGATGCAGATGGATGATGCTGCAAAAGTCGGTGATATATTTTGCACTGCAACTGGAATGGTTGATGTGCTTGTTGGCCGACATTTTGAGTCAATGAAGGAGGGAGCCATCGTCTGCAATACTGGACATTACGATTGTGAAATCAATGTGCCAGATTTGGAATCATTATCTGATTCGGTGCGCACTATACGCACTGATAATGAGGAGTTTTCGATGAAGAATGGCCGCCGAATCCACTTGCTTGCACGTGGTCGTTTAGTCAACTTAGCGGCAGCGGAAGGCCATCCTTCCGAAGTAATGGATATGTCATTTGCAAACCAATTCCTCTCACTTTGCTTACTAGCATCCGAAGGCAAGGGTTACGACAACTTGGTTTATGATATCACTCATCAGCAAGATTCAGATTTAGCTGGCTATAAATTAGCAGCAGAAGGCAAAAAACTCGATGAGTTAACTGGTGAACAGAAAGCCTACCACGAAGATTACTCTCACGGAACTTGATTAACGATTTCCCACTCTTCCTCTGC
>CAUZFJ010000032.1:0-9241 GCA_963579105.1 Candidatus Thalassarchaeaceae archaeon | reverse complement strand
AGTGGAACATTATTTCTAGCGATTGCGTACATAGCGATGATTGGTATCATCGGTGGATGGACTTGGAAACTACTCTCCCGCGTAGGAGAGTTGTCAGATCGGCTCTCTGCTGCGGAATCAACCCTGGCAATCTCTCAACCAAATGAAGAGGAAGAATAGTCCTAGACTTTGGCAACCAAAGGATTCAAGCGCACCGCAGGTGGCGAAAAAGTATCAGGAGGACATCGTCATGGCACTTGGCAAGGCATTTTGCGTGTTGTGCGGCAACGAAGGTGAACTGACCTCTGAGAGATTATGCATACCCTGTTTCAAAGACAGAACCACCCTTTCAATTCTACCCGAAACTATCCAGGGATTTCGCTGCCCAAAATGTATGATGTATCTACATGAGAAGCGCTGGGGCCACCACCCAGATGACGAATACGAAGAAGGATTGGTCGGAGAATCAATTGAGGTTCACAATGATACCCAAGCTCTAGGAATCGGAATATTAAGAGAAGTCATGGATGATAGAAATACTAAACTTTCAGTGCAAGTTAGTGGATTTATTGGCGGCCTTGAATTTGAGAGCATTCATTCAACAATGGTGAGAATTTCAAATGCTGTTTGCCCGACTTGTACGCGCAAAGCGGGGAATTATTTTGAGGCGACCGTGCAACTTCGCTCATCCGGTCGCCGCCTTTCAGAATCCGAATTGAAAGCAATGAGGGATACTTTTGACGATTATTTAGGTGAAATTGCCCCCGACCCGATGTTTTTCATAAATAGCGAGGGAGATGTCCAAGGGGGTTATGATATGGTGCTTGGCAACAAAGCACTTGCACGCGGATGGACAAAGCATCTGCTGAGAAAATTTGGTGGAACCTCAAAAGAAACAAACAGTGTGGTCGGTCGAAAAGACGGTGAAGACCTAACAAGATTGACGATATCATATCGAAAACCAGCGTTTGATATTGGTGATGTGATTCGCCGCAAAGAAAAGTATTGGTTAATCGCTTCGTGGCAAAAGGAAGGTGCAATCATCTCAGCCGTTGAGCAATTAGAGAGGACTGGATTAACTTGGAGAGACTTGGAGAAGACTAACGTGGTTAGCCGAGCGAGTGAACACGTGGTGATTGAAGTTTTGAATCGAGATTCTTCGGCTGCAGAATTCATGGACCCGGATGATTGGAAAGTGAAGACTGTTTCACTACCATACGATGATGATGGCCTACAGAGTTCTTTGCGCATCGCTTTGATAGCCGATGAATGGGTCGCTCTACCTACATTAGCAGGCGGTGGTATTGGTGAGTGAAACTGAAATTGCAGATTTGGTTGCGTCTCTTGATAGCGAAGATATGCTTGGGTTTCTGCGCCTTTTCCCCAGTGATTTTGCTGCGCAGATGAAGATTGATGAATCAATTGAAGTCAAGCCTACAACACCCTCATCTGTTCTGTGTCTAGGAATGGGTGGCTCGGCAGCCGCAGGAGATTTCCTCTCTTCGCTGGCAAATTATCAAGGTGATACTCAAGTTACAACTTGGCGTAATTATCAACTTCCAAATTGGATAAAAGATGACTCATTAGTTGTCGCAACTTCATATTCAGGAAATACCGAAGAAACTCTTGACGCCACCGCTGAGGCGGTTGCAAAAGGCCTTGACACTGTAGTGATTTCAAGCGGCGGAAAACTAGCGGAATTTGCCAATCATATTTCAGTTCCAGGTGGCCAGCCTCCACGCTCGGCTTTTGGCCACCTATTCGGGGCACTGCTACGCACAACAATATCTCAAGGAATAATTCCAAATGAGGAATTATCTGGTCTGATTCAGAGATTAGAAAAGACCGTTGAAGAGTTTAATTTTGTCAATAATCCGAACTCACCATCACTTGCTCTTGCTCAAACTTTGCTTGACCGAGAAGTTGGGATAGTTACCGCTGCAGAACTAGAATGCGCCGGAACTAGATTCGTTAATCAACTCAATGAAAATGGCGGTATCTTTGCTCGCTCTAATCCCCTGCCAGAGATGAATCACAATGAGATAATTGCTTGGACTGATGAATCTGCAAAAAATAGCCAAGCCCTCATTTTACTCACTTGGAGTGGAATGCATGAAAGGGTTGAGAAGCGAGTTGATTGGATGATGGAAAATGTCGAAATTGATGTCGCTTGGCAACTACATTGTGAGGGTGAGTCACTTCTCGAAGCAATGCTTTACTCTTGCATCGCGATGGACTGGATTTCCTGTGCTGTAGCAATTTTGCGTGGTAAAGACCCCAGCGCTATTGGTTCTATTCAAAGCCTGAAAGAATATCTTGGTCAGTAGAGTTCACCTAGCACAAGACGAGGGTCGGGGTAATCCGTCAAAGCCTGTTCTCTTTCTAAAGGCGATACCACACCAGGTAAATCATGGGTGTTTGGCTCAACAAGTGAGAGTTGAAAATGTAGGTGCGGCTCCCAGCCACCATTCTCAGAAAATTCACCAAACCAACCCAGCACTTCACCATCCGACAATTTCTGACCTATCTTTTTTCCATCCAAAGAAGTACTGCTTAAATGACCAAAAAGGGCCCACACATTGACGCCATCAATGACCTGTTTTGTTATCACGACATTGCCATAATCTCCAGCCGCTGGATTGTAGCCAAAATGAGATATTTCACAATCGGTAAAAGCGTGACACTCGGTCCCTGTCGGGCCACCAATATCTACGCCCATGTGAATGAACCTCTTGCCCTCAAAAATGTCGGTGTTGTATAATCCCCGTCTATCTTCATCGTAACGTCCAATTGAGTACTCGTAATTTGATTCAGGAATCACCCCACCAGTGAGGTCTAAAACACCATACTTTTCAGGAAGTTTTACGACTTGGGAAAACTTCTGCCCAGCCCAATCAATTGACTCCGCCATGATGAGTGCGATACCGTACTCGCACTTGAAATCAATGATGTGATTTTCGCATCACTTGAAGAGTGATGCGCTCTAGGCGATGTGATGGAGGGAGAGTTTGCGACTGTTCTGTGGCATCTTGTGGCTGGCGCTACTCTACTGTTTGGCAGCGGAATCTTTCCAGCACTTTTCATTATCAAAATTCTTGACCCTCTAGCAGACACCTTTCGCAAAGTGATGCTGTTACCAGCAATTTCTCTGTTGGTGGTTTTTGGTATTTCAGGATGGATGGTAGTCATCACTGGAAAATTTGATTCTGCAACTCTCATGTTGCTGTTAATCGTTGCAAATTGTATTGCCGTAGTATTTCACTGGAAAAGAGATGTCATTCGCGTTCGCCGGCTAACGCAGTGGGAGTTAATGGAAGAACGTGAAAGCCTAATTGAATCTGAAGGCGAACTGCCAAAAGCCATTGAAACTGAATCATTAAATGGTGATACTACTGAATTAGAAGAGGATATTGAAAATAAGAAAAACCTAGCCATTGACCTAGCATCTTCTCGCTCTTGGTGGTTGCCGCTAGCATTGGCGACTGCGGCTCTTCTTTCACTCTTGCCGCTTCTATTATTCGAATATCCAAATGGTGTTGATTGGATCGGATTCTCAACACTTTCACATCGTTTAGCAACTAGTGGAGATTTGTCTTTACCAGCAATTTCTGAAGGAAATTGGACATATCCTCCAGCCTTGCCTGCAACTGCAGCACTGCTAGAATCGGTAATAGGAATCTCTCCGGCGAGTGCTATCCATCTAGTTGGCCAACTCTCACTTTTTGCACTATTATGGGGAATAGCAGGAGCATCTGATCGATGGGGGGCAAGCGGCCCAACCCTACTTTGCTTAGCACTTGTTCCAGCACTTTTTGTTAAAGCCCATGATTCTGGATATCCCACAGTAGCCAGTCAACTTGGACTGGTGATAGGCCTGTTAGTTCTACTAAGACCAATTGCTGAGAGAAGGCGCGGCCAAGACATATTATTCGCTATTTGTGTTATCACCACAGGAGCAATTCACCCAACTGGAGCACTCTATCTAGGAACCTTGCTCGGCGCCTATCTCATCACCCATAGATTTGGTATGAGAAGACAAATTGATGTCAGTCGTCTAGCACTCACATCAACGGTTATACTCAGCATTGCTACGTATATCGTGCTGGTTACCTTTGCACCTAGGTTGCTATCGGAACCTGTATTATCAGAATATGGATGGCAGGGTGGATTTAGCCTTATCATGTTCAACGGCCCAATCGCTATTGCCTTGGCTGCATGGGCTTTATGGAGAACTCGAGCCAGTATTGAAGTGGTCATGTTAGCTGTGTGGATTAGTATCAACTGGCTTCTGACTCTAGTCCATCTGTTCAATGGAGTCATCGCCTTCTCATTCCTTACTCTGCTATCATATGTCCTCTACAGCATGGCTCTTCACGCTTTCCACATCCCATTGGCAATAGTTGGTGGAATTATTCTTTCACATAGCGTGAAATTAACTCCAAGAGAAAGACCAATCTCAGTTGACCAGGACGGGGAAGAGATGGTCCAAGAAATGCTTGAAGCAAGTCGGAATTTGAGCGCCGATGAAATTTCGGCCAGTGCAAAAGAAGCAACTGAAGAGGAATCTGCATTAATGTGGTTACCAATGAACTTGCCACAACCCGTAGACAAAAAATGGCTGGGGGCGGTGTTCATTTTCGTTATTTTCCAATTAACAATAGCAAATGCACTGTTAATTGAACTTTCAAGCCACGATGAACTTAGTGTACAGACAAAAGGAGATCGAGATTTAATGAGCACTCTAACTCTGCCTGAAGGTTCGGTACTATTCACAGAGGATGCACACTGGGGAAACGCATACGATATTGATGAGCAAATTGGCATGACAACATTCCCTTCTCTTGGCCTAGTGGATGTGAGAGTGAATAACCAGGGACACGTGCGCACAGCGATTCTTCAAGATGATACTGAAACACTGAAACATTTCGGCGTCACCCACGCCCTAACTAGCCCAATGGGCACCTTTGGTGAGGTTTTTGCGGTTTCACCCTATTGGGAAATAAGCAGAGATGTTGAAGGTAGTCGGCTATGGACATTAATGGAAATCCCCACTAGTAGGTCTGCAACCAGTAGCACATTTGTATATCCTGAGAAGGAATCTTGTATTGACCCATGTCAATGGAGAACTGACCCCTGGTGGATGGTTGATGCTGACCAGTTGATGAATCGTCCCGATTCACATCCATTCATTAGCCAAGGAGACATTTCATTGAGTGTACCACTCGAAAGAGGAAGTCGCGACCAGACTGTGAAAATCAATGTCATGATAGATGCACCTGCTGACTTGTCAGTGGAAATCTATTCAATTGATGGTACTGTAATTGAAGGAAGGCACTACACCACTGATGGTGGTTGGCAGCAATTAACTCTCATTGCAAAAACAAGCCTAGCAGATGAATTAAAAGTTGAAATTGTCGTCTCTGGAGGTGGTAGCAGTTGGGTGAATCCATTGGCTATCACCGGTCGTGGAGACCAGTTGATTGACCATGATGGAGTAAGGATTCATTGGGTTGAACTAAGACCGATGGTTGAATGAAGGAGTTGGTAGCATGGAAAAACAGATGAGGAACCTTACCATTCTTCTCCCTACTCGAAATGAAGTCCAAGGCCTTGCTGTTGTTGTAGAAATGATTCCAACTACTGAATTGGAAAAAATGGGATGGAATCATAGGCTCGTTTTAGTTGATGGGTATTCTACTGATGGAACAGTAAAAGTTGCCCATGATTTGGGTATGACCGTTTACGACCAACGCGGTGGAATCGGTAAAGGAATGGGCTTGCGTCAAGCGTTTAAACACTTTATTGAAAGTGGTGATGAAGCACTTGTGATGCTTGACCCTGACGGCACTTACAATCCGGGAGATATCCCTCATCTCCTACAACGAATGGATGCTGGTGAATGCGATGTGGTAATTGGTTCACGCCTTAGAGGAGAAATGGATGATGGAGCGATGGGGCGGGTGAACTACCTCGGAAACCACATTCTAACATGGGCTGCTGTTGCCTTATACAGGAATTTTATCAGCGATTTATGTACTGGGTTTTGGGCTTTTAAGCGGGAAGCAATTTGTGCCATGCATCTGAATTCTATCTCGTTTGAGATTGAAGCAGAAATGTATGCAGCATGCTGTCACAATAAGATGCAGATTAGAGAAGTACCAATCAGATACCATAATCGATTAGGGACTGCAAAACTTGGAAGCATCCATGATGGAGTTAGAATAATGCGTAAATTATTGGTTAGAAGGTTTTTCCGATATCCAATTAATTAGCTTGAGAAATAAGCGATGAAAGACCATCTGCAAGAGAAGTTTCGGGCCTCCAATCAAATGTTGATTGTAGTTTTGTTGAGTCGCCACTACTGTGCTTGATGTCCCCTTCACGACTTGGCTCATAGACTATAGGAGATTCTCCTTCCACTTGAGAAGATATTACTTGCACCACCTGATTTAGGGTTACTGGGGAACCGGTACAAATGTTGAATGCAGAAGCGTGTGCTGGTGATGATACACCTTCATCTGCAAGAGATGAACCCACCAAAAGTAGAGCTTGTACAACATCGGAAACATGGATGAAATCTCGAGTTTGTTCACCATCTCCGAAGATGGATAATTGGCCGCCTGTTGTTGCGCGCTCAATGAAAATTGACAACACACCGCTATATTGTGAAGAGGGGTCTTGGCCTGCACCATAGACATTGAAGAATCGTAGTGCACTGGCTGGTGTTGATTGCGAACCTAGAGAACGGATTTGTGCATCAATAGCGGCCTTCTGCTGACCATAATGACCCACAGGTGTAATCGGATGATTTTCGTTGATTGGGATTTCAACAGGTTCACCATAAATCGCTGCACTACTAGCAAATATTACTGGGCAATCAGCAGTTGAAATTATCTCAAGGCTTGCTTGAAGATTTACCTTATCCGACCACGCTGGGTCTGCTTCACACAATGGAACTGAGGCGATGGCTGCAAGATGAAAAATCGCATCCGAACTCTGCATCGCATTTGTTAGCGATGCTGAGTCAGTGATGCAGCCCTCAATGATGCTTACACCGTTTGGAACCCTCTCCATATCTCCGGCTGATAAGTCGTCTATGACAGTTACGTGGGCGCCTAAGGATAGGAGTTTAGCCGATAAATGGGAACCAATGAATCCAGCCCCACCTGTGACCAAGACACGCTTTCCTGCCCATTCCATCAGACCACCTCAGTAAGAAGGCGGCTTTAGCACTTCACTTCTTGTTACTTTGAATAATATCTGTAGGATTCATTAAGGTCGGTTCCGTCAGCGCGATTGATTCACATGGATGCTACCTCTCTAACGATAATCATATGTACGTTAATATTGATTATTCTCATGTTCGCGAATTTATTAATGCAATACAAAAGGGGGGTAGAAATCAGTAATTTGCCATCTGCAGTAGAAATAGGTCAATCACTTAAATTCCCTACCACACAAGACATTAGCACTGCACTTAATATTCCCACAACTGAACAAATGAAAACTGCACTCAGTGCTAGTCTGGAAGATAAGGAAATCTCTGAGAAGATAGGAAACTTCACAACCTTATCCACAAATTTGGAAGAGGCAACTCGGAAATTTAACCAGATGGTTGCCACAAAAAGTAAGAGGGCTGGGTGGGGTGAATGGCATTTAGAAGAAGAACTTAAGGAAGCCTTTCCCAATGTCAAGATTCGACAAGAAGTAAAGGAACTGGGGAACCTGAAGCCAGATGCTCACATGAGGACCCCTGATGGTAAGATATTAATTGTAGATTCGAAGTTCATATACGATACCTACGAGAAAATCATCGAGACACCGGAAACTCAAGAGGCTACCATAAAAACACTCATGACAACTTTTAGGAATGATGTAAAGTCACATGTTGACAAAATCAAAAGTGACTATGTGCAGCCAGGTAAAGGTACTCATGAAGTCGCATACATGTACATACCATCGATGGCAGTTTACGAATTTCTTATTGAACACGAACCGAGCATTGTGCGCTGGGCTGCTTCGGAAGGTGTCGTAATATGCTCCCCAGTCAATTTAATGGCGAACATGCATATGATTGAAATAGTGAGAATGGCCCAAAATATGGCAAGCCTCCACAACGAAATTTTAGACGCGCACCTTAGAATTCAGAAGCGTTATGATGAGTTTGATGATGAATACAAAAAACTGAGCGATCATATTAGAAAAGCAAGCAACAAAAGAGATGAGGTTACAGCATTAAAAGAAAAAATGGGCTCAGAAATTAGCGGCCTTTCCACATTAGACAAATCAATGCAAGACTCTTCATCTGAAGATGAGTGATTTATGGCCAACGAAAGTGATTATTATGCGGGAGAAGGTGGCGTTACTCGGTTCAAGCGGAATTGTTTCCCAACGATTCCAACAACGCCTAGCCAACCACCCCTGGTTTGAATTATCTGCTGTTTTCGGAACCCAAAAAAATGCCGGCAAGTCTCTTGATGAACTAACTTGGAACTTACCTGAGCCACGCCCAGAACTCCCAAACATAGAGGTGATTTCCTGCTCAGCAAGTGATTTAAATTTTGAATTGGATAAATTAAACATCCAATTGGTTTTTTCAGCCCTTCCAACTACTGAAGCAAAAGAAATTGAACCAATCTTGAGACAAGGTGGCAAACACGTTTTCTCCAATTCCGCTGCTCATCGAATGGACAACGATGTGCCACTAGTAATCCCCGAAATAAATCCTGAGCACCTTGGCCTTCTAGATGGTCAAAAATCAACAAACCAAGGTGGTTCAATCACCTGTTCCACAAATTGCACAGTAATGCCGATAACAATCCCTCTGAAACCTATTGCTAAACAATTCGGCATTACCTCACTTGAAGTTCAAAGTGAGCAATCACTCTCTGGCGGTGGATGGCTGATGATGGCTGACGCAAAAAAAACGGGAGAGGTATCATCTGAAATTCCAGGTGAAGCAGAGAAAATCGCCGAAGAGATTGTCCTTCTACTGGGTGAATTCAATGGGGACAATGTGACCATTGCTAAATTTTCCACTGACATTTCATGCCGTCGTGTAATGAGAAATTATGGCCACTTAGTGCGGGTGAAGGTTGAACTGTCAAAAACCAAAAGCGAAGAAGAAATTTTGGCTCTCCTAAACAATTTCACTTCAATACCTCAACAATTGGAATTGCCGTCAGCACCGAGGCAACCAATCATTGTCATCAACTCAACTATTCAGCCAAGTGTACACCAGTGGGCAGGAGCGGAATCAATC
>CAUZFJ010000031.1:0-9303 GCA_963579105.1 Candidatus Thalassarchaeaceae archaeon | reverse complement strand
GGAAAGCAGGCTGAAAGTGAAAGTGAACTGAGGGAATCTGTTAATTCAATTGACACCATGCCATAGGCATGAACAGTCGGTTGAGTTCAAGTATTATCATCGCCGTCTTTCTTTCCTTCCTTCTTGTAGCGTCAATGTCAATGGGAAATCTTCAAAATACAACATCAGTTTCATCACAAGACAATGGAAGTCAAGATTTCACTCTTGATTCACTACCTGATAATCTGATGACATCTGCCCGCTCTTCTAACAACTCAACACCGCAACTTGCGTGGGAGTGGGTATCTTCAGCCGGTAGTAACACGGACGACTCTGGATTAGATATAGCAACAGGGCCGAGCGGGGATGTGTATATCCTTGGGCAGTACAAAGATACAATTTCATTTGGCACTTTATGCCCAACTCTAGGCACATTTGGTTCTACAATTTCAAGTATTTACGTGGGGAAATTCGACTCCACCGGCGCATGTAAATGGATTGTCGAGGTAAATTCAACTCTGCACGCTGGCATTTTTGGCGGAGGGATTTCCGTTGATTCGAATGAAAATGTGTATATTACTAGTGATTTTGAAAATAATGTGGAGATGGGGAATATCTCCATTAATAGCAGTTACCGACTAGCCTTCGTCGCAAAATTAGACCAAAACGGCACATGGTTATGGGTAACACCGTTGTCGTACAGCGGGGCTGTTTCAAATGGAGGGAGGGGGCATGGTATTGATACCGATGCTAATGGAAATGTTTTCTTTGTTGGGAGAAGTAAAGGTTCTGGCTTTGACCACGGATTTGTTACAAGACTAAATTCTAGTGGAATCATACAATGGCAAAATGATTTAGGTGGTAACCAAGGAAGTTCCTTGAGGGATGTAGCAGTTGACTCGAATGGAAATCTGTATGTGACAGGTTGGTTCAAAGGTTCCTTTTCTGTTCAGATTGGAGGAACTAGTGAATCATTCAGCTCTACCAACAATGATGTGTTGGTTGGCAAACTCAACGCTGCAGGGAATTGGCTTTGGCTCAGAACAACAGAAAATTCAACTAGCATTGAAGAAGGTAACTCAATCGCAGTCAATTCAAATGATGAAATTTATGTCGTTGGTTCATTCTATCACTATATTGAATTCGGGCCATTTGCTCTTTCGACGGGCAGTTCTGAAAATGGGTTTATCGTTAAACTAAATTCAAGTGGTGATTGGAAATGGGTAAAAAAGATGGATTGTGCCGGCACAACAATTCCTTACGGTGTAAGTACTGATACAACTGGAGATGCATATGTCACTGGGAAATACTATGGTAACACAGTTAATTTTGGCTCAGTTTACCTAAGTCCGGTTGGTGGAGGATATGACATATTTGTCTACAAAGTAAACGCTTCTGGAACCTCGCAGTGGGCACAAGGTGCTGGTGGTACTGACAAAGACATTGGCAACGCCATTAGTGTTGACCACCTAGGGGATGTGTACACTACAGGCAGTTTTGGAGCAACTGCTGATTTTAGCCAGTTATCTTTGATTACCCAAGGAGCTAGTGATATGTTCTATGCCAGATTATCTTCAGACTATGACGGTGATGGTGATGCAGATACAAATGACGATGATGATGATGATGATTACATCTTGGATGTGTATGACCTTTGTCAATTTTCAGAAATCGGATTTCGTTCAGTAGGTGCCTTTGACCATGACTCTGACGGTTGCCGCGATGCAGATGAGGATGAGGATGATGACAACGATGGCCTCAATGATGATTCTGACAACTGTTCGCGTGGAATGACTGGTTGGATTTCTACCAACGTTACAGATTATGATTCAGATGGCTGCAATGATGCCCTTGAAGACCAGGACGATGATTCAGATGGAATTGAAGATTATCTTGATTTATGCCCCAGAAGTAGTGGGGATTCAACCTTTGAATTTGAGATGGGTTGTGTAGATGATGATGGAGATGGCCGGCCAAATATTCGTGACCCGTTCCCTTATGACCCTACTGAATGGTCTGACCTTGATGGTGATGGGACGGGAGATAATACTGATGAATTTGATGCGGATTCCACTCAACAGACCGATACTGATGGCGATGGATACGGTGATTATGAATATGGCAACGGTGGTGATGGATGTCCAAATGTATGGGGTGATTCCCTCATTGATTTGCTAGGCTGTGTTGATTCTGACGGAGATGGTTGGTCTGACATAGGCGATGCTTTCCCACAAGATAGCACACAATGGTTAGACAGAGATGGAGATTATTACGGCGATAATGATGGCCCGAATGCAACAAATGTTGACGCTTTTCCAAGTGACGGCACACAATGGGCAGATGCAGACTTAGATGGGCATGGGGATAATCCATATGGCACCGAAGGCGATTGGTTTCCAAACGACCACACTCGTTGGGCTGATTCTGACCGCGATGGCGTGGCTGACGAGGATGACGACTTCGTTAACGATGCTAGTCAATGGCTTGATTCTGATAATGATGGGCATGGAGATAATCCATCAGGTAATCAACCAGATGAATTCCCAAACAACATAAATGAATGGCTAGATTCTGATGGTGATGGCATTGGAAATAATGGTGATGTCTTTCCTTTTGATTCCTCTCAACATTCTGATAGTGATGGAGATGGTTATGGTGATAGTCTCACGGGGAGTTTACCGGATATTTTCCCAGATAATCCAACTCAGTGGGAAGATATTGATGGTGATGGGCTTGGTGATAATCAATCTGGAACTGTAGCCGACCCATACCTGAACGACTATGACAATGATGGCTACAACGACAGTATTGACATCCTACCCAAGCTTGCAAGCCCAGGCGACCATGACAACGATGGTTGCCTTGACGAAGTGGATGCATTCCCATTGGATTACAGAGAATGTTCAGACTTTGATGGTGATGGCGATGGTGACAACGCCGACACCGATGATGACAATGATGGATGGACTGACACTGATGAACTCCGCTTAAATTCAAACCCATTAGACTCAAGTGATTATCCAGTTGAAGGATTTGAAATTGTGATACCATTCCCTGGTGGAGCTATTGGCCTAGGTGCTTGGGATTTAATAGGAATCATTTTTGGTATTCCCTTATTCTCTTGGATTGCTTTTGGCTTCCTAACACGCAATGCTCGCTGCCTTGAATTTGAGATGTTATTGGGTAAGGCGCGCACCAAGCAAGAGTTAGAGGATATTGCTCTAAAGGCAGAGCATTCCCTGATGATTCGCTTACTAGGGCCTCACCAGGGGATTCGGCTTGAACGACTTCGTGCAGAGTTAGATGACGCTCTTGAAGGCGAAGGGATGCAATTTAATGAAAATCAGACCGATATGGTGGACCAAGAAATGGAACAAATGGATATCCATGAAGAGATGGATGGAAATGATATGCCCCCTGCTACAAAAGGACCACCAGCCTCAATTGTTGCTGAAGGGATGACTAGTGGCAAGAATACTTCCGAAACAACGCCACCTTCACTGAATGCTGTTGGAATAGTGGACAAGGATGGCTACGAATGGTTGCAACAAAGTGGGGCAACTTGGTATCGCCCTGCAAACTCTAGCTCTGATTGGAACCAGTGGTTCGATAATTGAAACAAATTCTCCTTTCACGGACGAATTCAGACTTCACCAAGCAGTTGTTCAAGCGCTGTCAACACTTGTAGTACCAACACACCATATTCCATAGGGATATTTGGGTCTTCAGACAACTCTTCTAACTTGTTTTGAGCCATGGCAATTCGAACATCCAAATCCTTGGATTTGTTCAACAACCACTTCTCAACTGCTTCTTTGGCGCCGGCACGAATATTTCGTGGCACCTTCGTATCATCTAACTGTAGAATTACAGTGGAAATCTGCTCTATTCGCGTCTCTATGGTCATATGAGTCAGTCCCTGAAAGCATGCTTCTAACAGGGCCGAACCGCGCCTCATTTATGGCACTTACCTGTGAGCGAACCCGAAGGACATGGTGACACCAGAGCAAATCCTCACTTACGCGCGCATCGTTACCCTCGTTTTGTGCCTTGGTGGGGCGACCTATTTGGACCTCAAAATTCGCCGCGTTCCCAACGATTGGTGGATCTCTTGGGCAAAGCCTGCCTTGTTCCTCCTTTGTCTTGAGTTATGGGCTTTGGAAGCAGACTGGACTGTCTGGCTTACCGCATCAGCAGTTGTGGCTTATGCTTCAACCGCAGTTATTGGCCGACCGACTTTGGATGATGTGAAAAATGGTTCACCTGAAGATATACTGGTTTCACTTTGGTATCTAGTATCTGCTGTAGGTCTTGTATTCGGGGTACTGCGCCACCTAACACCGTTGATGGAGGGGCTCGATTTGGGTTACCTTGTTGACTGCAATTTATGCTCTACTCCGGCTGAAATCCAAGCCTCTTTCTTATGGGGACAGATGTTGATAATTGGCGCCGTTTTATTGTTCTTCGAAATGTGCTATCAATTGCGAATGCTGCATGGTGGCGCAGATGCAAAAGGGATGATGTTCGTTGCTCTTTGTTTGCCTGGTTGGGGTGAGATTTCAGCCGCTGGAGATGCTTTGATGCCACCTGCGATTTCACTGCTTATTTGGGGTGCAATGAGTTTTCTAATTTTACCGATTTATGTATTTGCAATGAATTTGCGTTCCGGCGATGCTGCCAACTTGAAAATGGCTTGGCACGCCCGTCGATTACCTCTTTCAGAAATCGCCAATCGCCACGTCTGGTTATTGGATGAAGTAATTGAAGGCCCAGATGGCGAGAAAAAGGTCCAAACTAGAATGCGGCCAAAGCGCGGTGGCCGTGCTGAAAACAAGTTACAAGAAATGCTCTCAGAAATAGAAGAACTTGGTGTGGAAAAAGCATGGGCGACGGAAAAATATCCATTCATGGCTTTCTTAATGTTCGGAATGATACCGTTGCTTCTTATCGGTGACCCGATTCTATTCCTACTCAATTTTGTGGGGCTTCCATGAAGCACAGACTTGATGATGGACACAACCTTCGGCAGGATAGGGATTGACGATGAACACGGCTCGCCAAATAACAGATTCCGATGGCGGAATGACTGCTGTTATTGAATTCCTAACCGCCTTCGTCTTATTTCTCATCATCCTATCGGCTTTCTTTTCTCTTGCCGGTCTTCAACTCGGCTCAAACCATCCAAGAACTGACCAATTAGATGATTATGCTTTGGAAAGTTTACAGCGATTAACAACTGATGCGGGTTGGTACACACCATATGATGAGTTTGGCAATCGCGATTTAGCAAATGCTACTTCAGAATGGCATCGCTACAATGCTACTAATCTACTAAACGGCGTAGTTCAGCCGGGATTGGCCGGAACATTGGGCCAACTCGATACCGAGCGACTAGATGGGATTGCCAATATCACTCAAGATCAATTTATCAAAGGGCTTGGACTTCCGGCTTGGGCAAGTATTAACCTCACAATTAGAGTCATTGAAAGTTCAGATTCTAACCGGATTGATTTGTTATTGTTTCAGGATGGCGCAAGCCGCGATGCAGCCGCTAATAGCGCAGTAGCGCACCGTTTGATGATGCTAGATTCAGAAACACTTGAGATTATTTTAGAAGTTCATGACGCTGGCCGCATGCCAGCACACCTAGTAATCTCTGAATTTATGGCAGAGCCAGAATTAGGATATCCAGAATGGGTTGAATTGGAAAATCGCGACGGTTTTGCTGCTAACCTTACTGGTTGGGGAATTGGACGCGCCTCAAGTGGCGGGGTTCACTCACTAATTGGCGACGGTGCTCTGGCGGGGGGGGATGTGTTGCTTTGTTCTGGCAAACCATCTCTACAGGAGAATCTGGGCGCTGATGTTGTCCTTGACCTTGGACTTTCAGGTATTCTAGGTAGAGGAGCGGTCGATGGGCTCATAGAATTGGATGACACACTAACCCTCACATGGACTTACCCGGGATTAGCCCAAACTGAAACAAAAATGGAGGTTGACTGGGTCGCTAGTTGGAGTATTGACAGCGATATTGCTCTAAATTGGCTCGGTGGTGGGGCTTCTAATTCCTCGAATTGGGGCCGTTCAACTGGGGGAACTCCTGGAAGCCTTTGAAATCAAATTTGATTAGATTTCACTTTGTTTCATCCACGCCTTAAGGCGTGGTCATTTGGCAACGAGTTATTAGAGGAGGTCGGACTTTGCATCTTTGATAGGCATGCTGGGGGGAGCACAATACACACGCGACCGTTGTGTCACTGGGATTCATGGATTGGATGAAATCACCCGTGGCGGCATACCCTATGGAGCAACTGTGCTAATAGGAGGAACTTGTGGTTCTGGCAAAACTACAATGACCATGGAATTCTTAGTTAATGGTGCCAAAATGGGAGAAGCATGTGCTTATTTCGCAGCCACTGAACCATCTGTTAAATTACTTGAAAATATCCGACAATACACCTTTTTTGACATGGAAATGGTCGATAAAGGACTCATCAATGTGTTTGACATGGATGTTGTTTACTCATGGCTCGGATTAACAAAAGCAACTTTTGACCGAGACGATATCAACTCACTAGTGAAAGCGATTACTGATATTGTCAATACCATCGGCGTAACTCGCCTAGTTATTGATTCAGTGACCACATTGTGTTACAAGATTCCAAATGACCAACTTATTCGCGACTTCCTATTTACTCTCGGAAAAACTCTAG
This sequence comes from Candidatus Thalassarchaeaceae archaeon, assembly GCA_963579105.1. Lineage (GTDB taxonomy): Archaea > Thermoplasmatota > Poseidoniia > Poseidoniales > Thalassarchaeaceae > MGIIb-Q1. The sequence continues at coordinate 2,611 of CAUZFJ010000031.1, read as the reverse complement.
CCACTCAAGGATGTACATCATTCCTGGTTGCTGAAATCACTTCTGCAGGTGCAAAGGCACACTGGTCATCTTTCGGTGTTGAAGAGGCAATTTTAGACGGGATTATGGTGATGGGTGACATCGATAGGATGGGACACTTGTTACGATATTTACAGGTTGTAAAGATGCGCGGTACTGACCACTCTCGGGCAAAATATGCTTTGGAATTGACACCTATGGGGGTTATGATGACTCCGATGCTGAAGTGGGGAGTTGACACATCATGATTGAGTTGGACCAACGGATTGCTGAACAACTCACTGAGATTACATTAAATTCTTCGCTACAAGTTCGTTGTGGGGCAAGTAACTCCTTTCTAGTTACTGCGTCACTCATTGAGCCGCTCATCAACGAATTCCAAATGGGCGGGGTTTACATTTCTGCTAGCCGCCCTGCACCTGAATTAATTGAAACATTACAGGAAATTGATATCCCAACCGATGGGATTCAATTCATTGATTGCGTCTCATCTGCATTGTTGGGTGGAACTGAAAACCAATTCACCAATATTTCATACATTGACAGCCCAATTATGCTTGAAAACATTCTTCTCAGGACTCTTTTTCATTTGCGCCAAATGCCTACAGAACAAAATTTCGTCATTCTAGATTCAGTAAACGCGCTGGCAATTTACAATGAAGAGAAAATGCTTGCAGAATATCTTCACACTTTCATCAATACCTTCCGTGCGCGTGATGTACTGAGTGCAGTAGTAACTGTACCTGACCAAACACCTCCAAGTGTTCTTGCCAACCTTGACCTATACTGTACTGATCTAGTAGACCGGGGACAAGTTGTTATTTCCTGAGGTGATGATTTATGGCACGACGAATTGAATTTGACCCTGAGGATGTTGAATTCTTCGGCGAAATTGCTAGCATCGGCTCACCGAAATTTGACAAGATGATGAAAGGAGGGGTTCCTCGCGGTTTTACTATTCTTTGTATTGGGGAGCCAGGGGCTGGGATGGACTTGTTCATGAAGCAATTCACTTCAGTAGCTGAAGACCCTGAAAACACAGTTTTAGTATCAACTGCGGAAAGCCAACACGAGATTTTACAGGTTTTCCGACGCTATGAATGGCCACTTGACCTCAAGGTGAGAACTCTTGGCGAAGAGTACAATGAACAGGTACTTGAGAAGGACATGGAAGCAAGTCGATTCCGCCTTGAAGGCTTTACAATGCAAGATATTCAGCGACTTGCGCAGACCAGATTCGTCGAAGAAGATTCAACCGATTATCTTGTCGCGATGGCGAGTCAAATCACATCACTCGGACCATTCTTTAGATGTGCGATTGACAACCTTGATTTCTTTTTCCAAAGAAACGAAGCACGAAGAGTTATCTCAATGATCAGAATAATGCAAGCGCATACTCAACTAAATCGTGGACTATTGTTAGTTTCTGCTTCAAGCGGTTCGATACCAGATAGTGTGCAGCGAGAACTTTCTCTCATCTGTGATATCGTATTTGATTTTGAAGTCAAGATGATTGCTAACAATTTCGAAACTAGAATGGTGGTTAGAAAATTCCGAAACGCACCTGAAAACCTACGAGTTTACACCTTCCGTGTAACTGCCGAAGAAGGTATAACACCAGAGACAGTGGACAGAGTTGCGTGAGAGGAGAGAGATGAACCGAGCAAGAAGACTTACGAGAGAGCCAGAAGAGGCGGTTTCTCCAGTCATTGCAACAATTCTCCTCCTTGCAATTACCGTTCTATTAACCAGTGCAGTCTACTTGATGATGTCCTCAGGTGTGCAAGCACCAAACAAGGGCGTACCAACTGCCAAAGCTAGCGTTAGAATGCTTGATAATGGCTACCAAGTGGTCACAATTACAGAAATGAGTGCTCAAATTGAGACTTTCAAATGCAAGTTCCAACTAATCCCACCAGAGAGCGTTAGCACAATTGCAATTTCAGGTTATACATCTGATGCTAATGTCTACGGTGTGTCTGGCCAAAATGTCTCATTCCAAGACCGAGATGCTGGATTCACAGTCAATACCGGCGATTACTTTGTGATAGATGCGGCAACCGTTGGAACTGATAGTGGAGATTGGACATTTAGAATGCTGTTTGAAGGAAGTGGAGGCCGAAGTAATGGCGAAATTTTCGCAGTTACCCTACCAGCAGCCTCCTGAAAATTTCGCGTGTGCAGCGCAAAGGGCTTGAATGGCAAACCCTCTCGCAGGTTTGAGAAGTATGGGTGGACTTGAGGATTGGCAGCCGTACCACGCGGTTATCGGCAGAGAAGCGACTGGTGGTTCTGTCCCAATCGAAGCTCAAGATGTTACAACCCAAATCCAGTGGCAACTCGCACCATCAAAAAGTCATATGATTCGCTGGCTACTTTTGGCCGCTCAAGGCGAAAAAGACGTCACATTAAAATTCACAGGAACGCCGGGTGAAGATATTGAATCAATGGCGAGATGCCTATCCCAAATGGGAGTTGCAATAGAAAAAAGTGAGTCGCAATGGGTGGTTTCTGGCGTCGGGGTACACGGCTTCAAACGCCCTGTTTCAGTGCTAAACTGTGGGAATTCTGGTACTGCGCTTCGCCTACTAAC
>CAUZFJ010000030.1:0-9501 GCA_963579105.1 Candidatus Thalassarchaeaceae archaeon | reverse complement strand
CAAATCGAAAATGATGAGGGCCAAGCGGCAGCATTAGAGTTCGTTGGATTAGCTGATTGGTTACTCATTGACTGTCCAGATTGGCAGATGATTCCACTTGAAAACTTAGTTGCTGCTGCCGACCAAACTAGCACCAAACTAGCGGCTACAATCTCAAACACCGATCAATTGCAAGGTGCGGCATTTGCACTTCAGAGGGGCGTTGACGCCCTCATCCTCCCAGATGATGAGGGGATTTGGAGAGTTGCTCAACAAATTGCGGCTCAACGATTATCAGATTTAGGTGATGTCAGTGAATCAAGTTCGGAAGTGATGGCAGAATCACCTGAACTTGTGGAATTACAGGTTTTGAGTGTTGAAACTGGTGGAATGGGTGACCGAATATGTGTAGATTTAGTACAGATGTTAGAAATTGGTGAAGGTGTGCTGGTTGGTTCTAGTGCTTCGCTTTTAGCTCTCGTCCACGGTGAGACCTTGTCATCTCAATTTGTTCCCCCACGTCCTTTTAGAATTAATGCTGGGCCGGTTCACTCGTATATTCTCATGGCTGATAGTTCAACCAAATACCTCTCAGAATTAGTGGCTGGTGATGAAGTGTTGGTAGTTTCTCAATCCGGTTCAAGGGCGGTTGCTGTTGGGCGCTTGAAAATTGAGCCTAGACCACTACTTTTGGTTCGCTTCCATAATGAACAATTTGGTGAGGGTCAACTGTTCTTACAACAGGCCGAGACCGTTCGTCTTGTGTTAAACCTTGAAAAGACAGTCTCCGTCACGCACCTTGAGGCGGGGATGAATATTCTCGGTGCTGCAGGAACTGCAGGGCGACATATCGGTCAGGCAATTAGTGGAGATGTGGAGGAAAAGTGAATGGGTGTTATTGGTCAGGGTGAAGGTCATGGCGGCGTAAGTCTGCTTCATGCTCTTGGCGCTGGCTATGGCTGTTCATTGGGAATTAACTTGTCAGTAAAAGTCCGTTTAAGAGATGATAAGCCGGGCAAAGGCGTTGAAGACCCAAATGGTGTTTTGGATGCTGCCGTGGATGCGTGGGTTGAGGCAGGTTTAGAGAAACCAGCCGATGAACTATTCTGGCAAGCACGTAGTACCATTCCAATGGGTTTAGGATTGAAAAGTTCAGCAGCAATTGCAGTCGCTGCTATCAGGTCTTTGATGGATGCGACAAAAATTGAATTGTCGAACGCTGACATTGTTGATTTAGCATCTAGGGCTCAGTTGGCTGCAGGTGTATCCTTTACTGGCAGCGTCGATGATTCTTGGTCTGCTGTTGAGCCGGGATGGAAAATCGTTAATCCAAATTTACCAGCGGCAGAAGGCGTGATATTGGAGGGTGAATTTGTTGACCCTGAGGACTGGAAAATTCTCATTCTCCCACGAGGAGAACGTGAGTTATTGCCCGACCCAGAGAGATTTTCCCAAATTGCGCCGCAATTCGAGAAAGCGATAGCAGCAATGGAGCAAGGCTCTCTTCTCGTTGCGTTAACCGAGAACGGCAGGGCTACTGCCAATGCCTTGGGAGATGCAAAAGGTCGTCGATTATCCAATGATTTGCTTGTGTGGGGTGCACGGGCTGCGGGTATAACTGGTTCAGGACCTGCAATTGCTGCTGTGATTCCAATACAAAGTGAAGTGACTTTGAGGAGAATTATTCAACTTGCAGAACAACGTGGCTACAAAACAATCGTAACTGATGTCTGGGTTGAATAGTTGAGGAGGTGGAATCCTGTCTATGCGTTTGGGTGACACATTAGCGGTAACCTTGTTTGGTGAAAGCCATGGTTTGGTTGTTGGAGCCTTAGTCGAAGGCATACCCCCTGGAATCAAGATTGATGCAGAATCTCTCGCTGATGATTTGTCCAAAAGGAGCCCTGGTGGTCATTTATCCTCAAAACGTCGTGAAGATGACGAGTGTCACATTATGAGTGGCATCAATGAAGGATTCACAACCGGTTGGCCAATACTGTTGATAATTGCCAATAAAGACGCTCGGTCTTCTGATTATTCATTTCTTCCAAACCACCCCCGCCCTGGCCACGCAGACCTGCCTGAATTGATTCGTAGCAAGGGCCATTCTGATTTGCGTGGGGGTGGTGGGAATAGCGCTCGGCTAACAGCCGGCTTGGTTGCTGCTGCCAATCTATGTAGGCCAATTGAAGAAAATTCAGATTGGCAGGTTGAAGCACATGTCCATTCAATTGGTGATGTTGTATCTGCTGGAATTGAGATGCTACCAGCGGGTTCTGGCCAAGATTTTGAAAGAACACGCTGCCGTGACAAAACTGCGTCTGGAAAAATGGTGAAGTTAGTTGAGAAAATGCGTTCTGAGCGTGATTCAATCGGAAGTTCAGTCGAGTTGAGAATTTCAGGCCTGCCACTAGGATTTGGTCAGCCGTGGTATGATGGAATTGAACCTGCTTTAGCAAAAGCCTTGATGGCAATTCCTGCGGCAAGAGCAGTTGAATTTGGCCGAGGCACCAAAGCCAGCCAAATGCGTGGCAGTGAACATAACGACACATGGAGCGAAACTGATGATGGCCCGAAACCAACTGGAATACGGGCCGATGGCGCACTCGGAGGAATGGCTACAGGTGGAGACCTATTCGTAATGGTTCATTTCAAACCACCAAGTAGTATTTCGCAATCACAAAAAACCCTCAACCTCGTGTCGGGTGAAGAAGAGGAACTTGTGGTACTTGGGAGACATGATCCCGTAATTGCCCCACGGGCTGTTGCTGTGGTCGAATCTTCGGCACGTCTCGTTTTGTCTGACCTATCTTTACAGGGAGGTTGGTCTAATGAGTGAAGTAAAAATATTCAAGTTTGGGGGTTCTTGTCTAAAAGAGTCAAGTGACCTTGAAGCAGTTGTTCAGAGAATAGCAGAATCAAACTGTGAAAAAACCCTAGTTGTAGTTTCAGCATTACACGGGGTTACTGACAGAATACTCGAGAGATTAGAGAGAAATGACAGAGAATCAATATCTGCTTTTGTTACTTCAATTGAGATGATGCACCTAGAGATATCACCAGCATTGGTTAATGACGTGTTTTATTGTAAGTTTCAGGATGCTTTAGCAGGCCTTGCAGGTGCTCTTTTGGATAATTGTGATGTACAATCACAAAGGTCACGCATCAGAGCACAAATTACTGGTGAACAGTTGAGCAGTGTTACAGTTTCTGCAGCAGTTGCTGCTTATGGAATTGATAGTATGCCTATTTGGTCAGAAGAAATTGGCATAAAGATTCACAAAGCAAAGGGGGAATCTGTTATTGATATCAATTCAACGATTCAATCTATTAATCTTCCAGATGCATCTGTGTTAGTGGTCACTGGTTGGTATGGTGTGTATAATGAGGGTATTGGCCTGCTTGCAAGAGGTGGTTCTGACTTGACTGCGACCTCTCTTGCTGCGGTATTGAATGCATCAGAAGTAACCATTTGGAGAGATGTTCCCGGCGTATTGGCTTTATCGCCTAGGTGGGCCATTCCATCTCGTAATTTACCTTATTTATCATACACTGAGGCGCAAGAGTTAGCATTGTTTAGTGAACCGGTTTTACACCCCTTTGCAGTTGAGCCACTTAGAAAAGAAGGAATCCCGTTGAGGCTGAGGCCTTTGCATGAGCCGAATAATTTTGGTAGTTGTATAGGGCCATCTATAGCAACAGGGGAGCCAAGGGTGTGTGCTGTAGGATGCCTCCCACATCTGGTGCCATTAACAATGAGATTGTCAGGAGTGATGTCAGTTGCTAAGGTTGTTGCAGACGCTACGACACTGCTAGACCGTGCTCGGATTCGAGTTTGGTCGCTTCGCGCAAGACCAAACGAAGCTCGATTTTTGGTTTCAGAAAGAATGGCATCCCACGCAATGCGCCTACTTTCACAAAGTCCAGGACTACCGACGCCGAATCAGGGTGAACCAATTTCTATCCTGTGCCTTGTCGGGGAGGCAATAGGAAATAATTTTTCAATTAGATCTGAGATTGAAGAATTCGCTCGCCAATCAGCTTTGGAATTGACTCGTTTAGATGAAGGCAGGAGAGACCATGCCTTACATTACACGGTTTGTGATGGTCAGACCCAAGACGCTTTGATTGCAATTGCAAAAAACTTTGACCTTCTCATTCCTTGAGAATTAGTGTTAGTCAGTTATTCGCTGCTGCCTTCTTCACCGCTGCTGCCGCCTTCACGCATTTTCTGGTAACGGCCAGGGATATCAGCAATGAAAACAATAGCAACCAACATGAATACAATCATGGTTCCTAAAGCAACTCCATACACGCTTTCAAGTTCAACACTTTCCTCTAGTCTTAAAGCAGAAATTTCAGAAAATAATCCTACAAAACCTGATATTACATCTTTGAATAATAATGTTGTAATTGCAACTGTTGCAGCAATTATCGGAGTGATTACTAGGCTAATGTGGTACTTAGTCAAGACTTTCTTGACATTCATCACATAGACTTCACCAGTTCGAATACTGGTGTCTAGCATAGAGAAGCGGATGACGCCATTGGTCAATTCAATGTACATCACCAATAATACTGCGTAAGCGACTAATGCAATTTTCTGCAGCAGTTCATCATCAAATGAGAGCCATTCAAAACTTACTTTACTGGCTGCAAACCGGAATGACACGATGATGAACAATACATAGGAGATAAGTAGAAACCTTGAATCTCGAGAAATAATTCCCCAAAAGCCACATCCTATTGCGCTGAGTACGAGTAGCAAATGTATTGCCAAACCAATCACTTCAACACCAATGGTTTCTCCAAACCAAAACCATGCTGTTCCTGACACAGGTGTGACGATGTAAGTGAGAACACCCAGCATTATCATTACTGCGCCAGCAGCCATTTGCAATGTTTGAACCATTTTATCTGCTGGAAGGAATTTCATTTTTGGAACCAAAGGTCCGCCAAATAAACTTTCAACAAAGGACGGAATATGAACTTTAGGAATTGCGTCCGTTGGTATTTCTGATGACCCTCCGGACATCTTAGCAGCGAGCTTTTTTCGGCTCGGAGGGGCAGAACTAACCCTCTTAGCATCGTACAGGTGACTAGTATCTTTGCTAACTCCCGGCTGTGTCATTTCAATACCACCTAGAATCCTCTTGCCCCTGCTAGTGCAGTTGAGAGCAACATATCTGGCTCCCAGTCCATCACAAAGGCACCAAGGCCCCGCAACTCGCTAATGAGAATGTCACGCTCAGTCTTGAGAACCTCGTATCCGGTTCTATCCAGACGCCGAGCATCGAATTCAAACTCAAGGCTTGATGGTGTGAGAATGGTTGTGTCAAAATCACGGGCCCGTAGATCACGAACAGCGTTGACGATTGTACTGTCGTCTTCTAAGCATGATAGAATAATTATCGGGCTTCCCTTGTTAATATGGGGTAGGATACGGTTAGTCACCACTTGTAATGGTGTAGAACCTCGTGCCATTGCACCTGCTAATTTTGTTAGAATAATATACAGTTGTTTCTTACCTGTGTCACGGTCAACGCTGATGATTTCGTCAGCGTATGAAACCAGTCCAACAGAATCTCTTCTTGAAAGGAAGAAGGATGCTAGTGAAGCGGCCGCTCGAGTTCCGTAGACCAGTGAGTTCCTGCTAACAGGTCCGGTTTCAGAGACAGCTCGACTATCTAGAATCAGGATTATGTCACTAACCGCGTCACGTTCACGTTCGTTAACCATCAATTTTCCAGTTCTGCCATAAGCAGGCCAGTTGATAGATTTCATCGGGTCACCAGCAATGTATTCACGAAGATTGTAGAATTCAGAACCAGGTCCCGGCTGGCGAATGTTGACTGCACCAGTGAAAATCTTAGGCACCTTACTCTTGACAAATGCATCCTTTAGGTCCTCGGTCTTAGGGAAAACAAGGAAGTCGTCATAGACATGTAATTCCTTTTCCTTATGGAATAGTCCGAATGAATCTTGAATGCGGATGCAGACAGGTCCAACAGTGTAGAATCCACGCAGTGGACACTCAACGGTGTATTCGATAACAGTTTCACGGCGTGGGCCGAGTTCCATCAGAATGTAGTTCGCCCCTTCTTTAATGCGCATGACTTCTGGAAGGCTATCTCTAACTTCCAATACTTTGGAAAGAGGTGACATATTCTGTACTTTGAGAGTGATGTCAACGGTGCCATCTTCAAAAACTCGTGCTGAACTGAGTTTACGCATTGCTTCTAAGCGGCTGAGAGAAGGCCCCGCTTCTTCATCAGAGCGCTCTTCCATTCTGCGTCCACTTGCCGACACATCTGCGTGCGCGGCACGAAGTGCTGCCCAAGTCAAGAACGAGAGCAAAACAACTGCAACAGTCACGAGTTGATGGTTTCGTAGAGTCAAGCCGAGCAGGTATAGCGCTATCGCTAAACTACCAAACATGGCTGATTTGCGGCTCCATGCCATTCAACTATTCCCTCCATTCCGCATGTCTGAGTTTATTGAAATAATCAGACAGTTGGGACAGGTACCTGTCCAAGGATTGTCTGAATAACTTCGTCGGTTTCAAGACCCTTAATTTGGTGCTCAGGCTTTAGAATTAATCTGTGAGCCAATGCTAGAACTGCCACTGACTTAACGTCATCAGGCGTTACGAAGTCTCGTCCGCGCATTGCTGCTGCGGCTCGACCTGTCTTGAGTAGGGCTTGTGAACCTCTTGGCGAGGCACCGACTAGAACTCGTGGGTCCTCGCGTGTGCGGGCTACACATTCAACCATGTACATGCGTATTGCAGGGTCAACATAGACATCTTCAATCGCTTGCTGCATTGCAATCACACGCTGTGGATCAGTGATGACATCAACATCAACCGCATCTTTCTTTCTCTGAATACGGCGAGCAAGGATCTCGTCCTCATCTGCACGGTCTGGGTATCCAACGCTCATCTTGAACATGAAACGGTCAAGTTGTGCTTCAGGTAGTGGGTAAGTTCCTTCTTGCTCCACAGGGTTCTGTGTAGCCATTGTTAGGAACGGTGCTGGCAACTTGTGGGTCACAGTACCGATTGTCACTTGCTTCTCCTGCATAGCCTCAAGCAAAGCAGCTTGAGTCTTAGGTGGAGCACGGTTAATCTCGTCAGAAAGTAGTAGGTTACAGAAGATTGGACCAGGCTTGAAGGTAAACTCACCTTTCTTAGCATCGTAAATGTTGGTTCCAGTGATATCTGCTGGTAGCAAATCGGGGGTAAACGAAACACGCTTGAAGTCGCAACCAAGTGCGTCAGCGAAGGTGTTAGTCATCAAAGTCTTAGCTAGACCAGGATAATCTTCGAAAAGTAAGTTACCGTTTGCAAGAATGTTGACAAGAACATTGTCAATCACGTGCGCTTTGCCGATAATTACTTTTTGGACTTCAGCACTAATTGCTTGTCCAATAGCGCCTACGGCTGCTAGTCTTTCTTTCACTTCAGGGCTACTTTGGTGTTTCGGTGTCGCTGGCGCAGCAGCTGCTTGAACCGCGGGTGCGGCGGGCGTTACTGCTGCTGGTGGTGGCGGCGCGGCTGCGCCTCCAGCGGCTTGATTCGTTCCAGGCGGGGGGGGTGGTGCTTGTACCATTTTTCATCTCTCCATTTTCTTCTCATCGGTGTTTTACTTTTTACCCCATCGGCGAATTGTCTGAAGCAACTCGCGCTGTTTTTCGGGGGAATATGATACATTTTGTGAGTAGGCTAACTCAACTAATCGTGGGTCTCCTATCATTGATTGGATTTCAGCTGGTGTTTTTATGGCCATCTCGTCACGGGTTAAATCATAGAAAACTCTGATTTTTGTCATCAGTGCTTCACGCATTCTTTGTTTGTAGGTACTTGGGTCAATTTTGTCCGGTCGTTCACGGAATCGAGTTAGGTCGAAAACATGTCGCCAGTTCTCCTTTTCTGGTACTACCATAATGGCTACAAGTAGCAGTAGTAAGAGATTGAGTACGATTAGCCACTTTAGGAAATTATCCGAAGTGAGTAAAACAATGGTACTCATGGTTTCTGTGAATGGATTGGAAAGAGTGCCAGTTACGTGTCGGCTCTCATCAAATACAATACGGAACTCTTCCATTTTCAGTTTGATACTGAATGGCAACATTTCGTTGTCAAATTCCATCATGTCATAAATTAGTGCTTTGAAGTAGGCGTCATTGCCTTTCCAGCCATTATCGCCTTCGAGATGTCGTTGCCAACAGGAAGTGGATTCAACGTCACAATCTTGACGAACATCAGTTTCTGCTGCTTTAGCGGCTGACCAAAACCTGTTTGAAATCACTTCATCATCAGCGATGAACACAATTGAACCAGTAGCCTTTAGGGAGCCAAATGAAGCACCATCTCCTCCAGGGATTTTTCGTTCATCGAGGACTTCTACATTAGGATAATCAATTCTGAGGATAAGAGATAGATTACTTATGGGGTTATCTTGTGCATCACAGTCTGTTGTATTCATTCTGTCAATACAAGAACCTTCGCTTGCCTTTGATAGAACATTCACATCTCTCTGGATGTAATCATCACTACCGAGAACATCACTAGGTAGTGCTTCCCAACGCATTGCTGTAGGAGCTTTGAACATTACAGGCATACGACAGTGGTCAAGATCATCACTTCTCTCATCAAGCATGGCATCGCTACAACCCATTGGGTTCATTCCAAACTGCTCACCTGAAACAATATCATTTCTAATTCCAGAAATACCCCAAACATTTGTGGGGTTATTGTTTCCAGCAACACCTTCATCATCATAGGTTTGCCAACTTTGTTCTTCATCAAGAAGGGGATCACCAAAGTAGGTGACTCCGAACTTAACTGCTAATCGGTTGGCATTTTTACCGTCTGTCGCGACGATTACCTTACCACCTAGTTCAGTCACGAAGTGATAAATTGCTGTTGCTTCAGTTTCATCAATTGGTTTTTCGGTACCAGCAATTACTAGCATTGTACGATGTGGTTCTTCCCAATCGTTCACTAACATTGGAGTTGAAAGTGTGTTACGTATCTTGTAACCTTCTCCACCAGGGTCGCCACTAAGACTAGATCTCATGTCTGTAACTTGAGCTAATTGGGTTTTTTCATCTTTAGCCTCTGTGACATATGCAGAGTAGTAAGTTTCCTTGTTTGCAGTAACCAAAGTCATTGACAACATCATCACAATAATTAGAATTGCAAATGTTGCACCGATGATGGTTCCAAAGTGCTTAGGGCCGCCATCGTCTTTTGCCATTTTCCAGTCACTTCCTTATGGTTGAACAGGCTCAAGCCTACGATTGCTAATTCGTGGAATTAAGTTCCGCAAATATAGGTTGGGGCTGTTAGAGTAGTGAGATTGTAGTAGTTTCAAACAAAGGTGTTGCGTATCATATGCGAATATACCTTGATAGGTTCAAAAAAGTGATATTTTTTTTTCACAATCTCCGTCGGGATAAAGCACCTAAGAAAAGGGCAAATATCGCGGCGCCCGGCCAAATAGGGGTCCAGTTCTGAGA
>CAUZFJ010000029.1:0-9975 GCA_963579105.1 Candidatus Thalassarchaeaceae archaeon | reverse complement strand
CCGGGATTTTTGGGGCTTCTTTCCTTGCAGGTCAAGCAACAGTATCAGAAGAGGATGTCAAGACAATTACTGAAGCAGATGCGGTTGCATTGGTTGCTGCATTTGACGATACAAGCGACCACCGATTCTCAATCATCATTGTTGGTGGCAATGAGAACATTGCCGGTTCTTCAGAGGTTGGAGACACACACCCATCAGTCATTGAACAAGGTGGGCCCGTTGATTGGTGGGCTACTACAATGCGCAATAATGTCTGGGCGCCACTAGGGCTAGGCGTTGCAATGCAATGGATAATCCTCGGACTGTTTGTCGGTTGTGCAATGGGTTCTGCAGGGGCCCAGGCTCGTTCCATGTTCTCACAACTTACCCCGAAAACACGCACATCTGAGTTCTTCGGATTCTTTGGTTTCTTAGGAAAATCTGCCGCAATGATTGGAACATTCCTCTACGGTATTGCCAGTACTGCTGCCGGAAGTCGTGTGGCGATTTTGACGGTTACCGTAGTCATTCTTGCGGGAACTTATCTAACCAGTAGGATTGACCTTGAGGAAGGAATTCGTGTCGCTGAAGAAGAGGATGCACGCGCTAGTGGAGAAATACCAGTAGAGTGAAAATGCTGATTTAAATCAACTTCATTTTGATATCCTAAGCCATCAGCAATCAAAGAAGAATCATTCTTCTTCGCTGACTTCAACCGCTGCTTCAACTTCTGCTGCTGCATCTTCTGCTGCTGCATCTTCTGCTGCCTCTTCACTTCGAGCATCCATTGCTTCCTGCAATTTTTCATTGATTGCTCTCTGCATGTGCTGGCTCTTGCGTTCTGCTTCTACAGCGTTTTCAATCATCTCGTAACGGTTCTTGATTGCCTTGTTAAGGTCTTCGAAAACCCTCATGTGGTCAACGTACCAGTCGTCGCGAGCTTTGAGTTCTGCCACTGCTAGACGAAGGTCGTTATCCAACTCTTCTGCAATTTCAAAAACACGGGTCAAACGTTCTTTTTCCCTAGTGAATTTCTCTTCCATCATCTCAAGTTCAGGCTCAAGATGATCGACTTGCTTGCCTCTCTTGGCACCAGTCAATTCTAAATCACGAATTCGGTGGTCCTTTTCACCAAGTAATTGCTCAATTCCCTCACGTTCAATTTCCTTGTCAATGACTTCTTTTTCAAGGACTTCAATCTCGGCTTTTAGTTGAATAATCTCCTTTTCAGCCTGCTCAAAAGCGCCAAACAGCTTTGTGACACGCTCTGTCTGTTGCAACAATTCCTCATCCAGTTGGCGAATGCGAACTTCTGGAGTAATCGTACCTTCGTTGTCTTCTGACATATTGACCACTAACCACCGCCACTCGCTTGCCCTTGATATATCCGCCGCCCCATAGGGGCGGCTGAGTGTTGGCTGTAAAGATGCGAAATATTGACTAATTCACTAATTTGACATTGATGCTATAGCGGCAGCAACACATTGGGTTAGATGTTTGACTGTTGGGATGTGTAACTTCTCATCGGGGCCATGGGCATTGTTACCTGGACCTGCGCATCCTGTAACGAGGAAACGAGCGCTTGGATAGGACTCTTGCATCATTGCCAAAAATGGAATTGTTCCGCCTTCGTAAAATGGCATTGAACTAGCACCGAAGGTCTTCAAACTCGCTTCGCTAAACGCCGCAGCAATTTCAGCAGGCATTGGCGGCGCAGCGAACCCATTGGCCGCAGTCTCGGGCTCAAAAGTCACATGTGCGCCAAATGGTGGATTTGACTCCATCAATTCTTGCAATTTAGCAGATGCTATTTCAGAATCAACCCCCGGTGGAATTCGTACGCTTAATTTTAGAGATGTATGAGTACGAAGGACATTTCCAGCATTTGCAAGCGTTGGCATTCCTTCGGCACCAGTTATCGAAAGTGTTGGCTTCCAATTTTGCGCCAACAGTGCTTCAACCAAATCTTCATGTTGGGGTCGCACACCATCTAAAAATGGAAAATCTGTAACCAAAGCTTCGCCTAAAACACTTACAATTTCTGCAGAATCTGAACGTAACTGGTCTGAAATGTCAATATGTAGCCATTCAGGAATTAATTCACCAGTTTGCTCATCTTCTAAGCGAGAAAGCAGTTGGCGAGCGAGCCTAAACGATGATGGAATCACTCCGCTCGCCATACCAGAATGCACCCCTTCTGAAGTCACACTAACTGTCAGAGTACCGCCGACCAATCCGCGCAGGCTCTCAGTGACCCAAATGCGGTTATAATCTCCCAGGCCCGAGTCAAGAACCACCACCAAATCTGGTGTGCCGAGGTCATCTCGTAATTCGTCTAGGTAGTAGGGTAGGTCAGGTGAACCACTCTCTTCACAGGTTTCGATTAGAAATGTGCAACTTGGGTGGGCAAGACCTTGATTTTGCAGTGCCATCAACGAAATGAGGCCACAGTATCCACCATAGCCATCGTCTACTGAACCTCTGCCGAACAGCCAAGGGTCTTCTCGAACTGGAATCCACGGCCCTTTTCCTTCTGACCAGCCAGTGAATTCTGGTTGTTTATCTAAGTGGGAATAAAACAGAACTTCGCCGTCTCCAGTACCGGCGACTTTGAGCAGTAACACAGGAGTTCTACCTTCTAAACTGTGAACTGTTGCCGTTAAGCCGTTGATTTTTATGGACGAAAGCCAACTGAGAAAATGGTCAATTGTTTTGTCTAAATGGCCATTTGCTTGCCATTCTGAATCAAATGCAGGTGAAAGCGCTGGAATCTTGATGAATTCTTCTAAACTCGGTAGTGCTGATTCCTCCCACACCGTTTCTGTGAACTCTGCCATCTTATCCCAATCAATCACATCGGTCACGCTCATGCCTTTGGCCAAAGGGTGATACCCATTGAATCATCGGTTGCAAAAACTTTCAAAAGTTATGTGATGTAATTGATATTCAGTAATTATTCCAATTCCGTTTCATCTACTTCTGCTGCGCCTAAGGCAACACCATCTGGTGCACATAGGCGAATGTTGCCACGATAGTATGGGCATTGACTGCATGTTTGCTCCTCTTCAATCGGTAATCTAGGGAAGTTGGCTTCATCGCCTCTCTCCTTAACCTCAACCAAGGCCAACTGTTTGATGAGGTCATCAAATTCTTGGCCAATTTGTTCAAATTCTTCAGCAGTCCATGAGATTAGTCTGCCGGTTGAAGCAACTAGAATGGCTGGGCGTATGACTTCTCTAGTAGTCATTCCAAGGGTTCCTCTCATCGCTTCTTGTCGCACTAAGCATAGATGGTATAGATAGAGTTGCATCCTGTAATGATCCAATAATTCTAGTTCAGATGAAGTACGAATGATTTCATCATCTGGGTCTGAAGGAATCTCGAAGATTGTTCCTTCAATCTCATCTGGCGGGTTGAGAATTGAAAGACCGCCAGTCGTTTTCAAGTCAATCGCACGAATCGTGTTGTGGGATTGACCATCAGTTTGACACAGAACCAAATCAGCAATTCCGTCCAATTCGAATGTCATTGAGGTTATTTCCTCTACTATTTGGCTGCCAAAAGGACTCCAGCGATTTTCCATAACATCGCTGAGTGGTTGCTCAATATTGACGAGGAATGGCCATTCTGTTCTCAAACCTTCAACATATAATCCATCAATTGTTGCACCTTGAACGAGTCGTCCCAATTTGCCATCAAGTAGAATTTCTGCCATTTTCTTCAACATCCCTGCTGCTAAATCTCTATTTGCAGAGGTTGGAAGTAGTTCGTCAAGCACCTGAGAAATAAGACTGGGCTCAAGCATCAGATTTGGGGTTGGAGATACCCATCTTTCAGAAAGTGGAGTGGATGGTTCTTTCCCTGAGATACCGGGGTTAGGCAAACCAAGTTCAACCAAGCGATGGAAAAGAGAGCCGAGTTCGTTTGCAGCAAGTGGAGTATAATCATCCGCTGGCTCTGTATTTTCTTTAGGAACAAAAGGTAATTTCACTGGCTCGCTTGAAATCCCCACATATTGGCTGAGCCAATGACGACGTATGCAGGACTTTGCTGAATCAAGTGTGTGAGGTGCAAGTCGCATTTTTCGTTGTGCTGTTCTAGGAGGAGCAAGGTCAATAGTCGAGGGATTCACTAAGCGGGCGCTCTGTTCAAGACGCGTGAACTTGACTAATGGCGAGAGATGTTCTCTCTGAGGCAAAATGAAATCTGGATGGTGGTAAATTTTCAATGATGGTAGAACATTAGGTGCCAAAAATGGTGTGGTCATCATCTCACTGGGCGAAATTATCACCTTGCCCTTGGCTCGGAATGGTAAAGGCACTGGAAGAGTGTTGTCGTCCTCGATTAGCCAAGGAGCTGTCAGCAAACCATCCCGCCTTGCGGCTTGTCGAATCGCTTCAAGCCACATCCAACCAAATCTTGGAGTTGGCTTGTGACCCCATGAGATGGTAATTTCACCTTCATCTGGATTAATTGTAGAATTCTTAGGAGCGCCTGATAGAATCAGTAAATCCTTCACCCTCGTACAAGCAACATAGAGTAAACGACGGGCTTCTGCCTGGACTTGAGAAGTGAGAACTTCGCTTGAAAGTCGCCAACTTCCACTATCTATTGCATCCCTACTTTTCCACGGTTTGGGGCGTGGCGAAAACATCTGTTCAGATACCAGGATGTTATCGCGCCTTGATTGGCCGAGATTACTCTGATTTTCAGAGAATAAGCCACAAACAATTACTACTTTTGATTGCAATCCTTTGGAGCCATGAATCGTCATCACTCGTACGGCATTTGAAGCCGGCATCGCTTCGCCAAGAATCAGTTTTCCTTTGATTGATGATAGCAAACGGATTCGTTCTGCCAAGAGTACTGAGTCACCTCCTGCTTCTGCCATTTGTGAACGAATAAGAGACAAAAATTGCTCAGCGTATTGTCTATCCACTTGACCTGGGTATGCAATCAGAAGGTCTGAGTGGTCAACTGTTTCTTCTAACATTAGAACTATTCTATTACAATCAGCGAGTTGCTTCCAGCGCTCAAAAAGTGCTCTTTGCGGTTCGCTTACTGCGTGAGATTGTAGTCGTTCTAACAAATCAGATGAGCCAGTGCTGTCAGTTATGAAATTCTCTAATTGGGAATCATTGAATCCAACTAGTGGTGTTCTCGCAAGTGTTGCCGCTCGGCTTACATCACCTCGCCTAGCAGACAGGTGTAGAAGGGCCGATAATGAACTCACCACGGGTTGCTCAAGTAGACCGCCGTCTTGGTCTGCTAAGGCTGGAATTCCAAGGTCATCAAGTCGGCGAATGAGGTCATACATGTGGGTTCTTGCTGGCATCAATACCATGATATCTCGTGGTTCAATTGCCTCAACATCATTCACTTTAGTTACACTACCTTCTTCAGACGTGTCTGAATCAGCCTTCTGGGTTGTCAGAACAGAGGGTGATACACCATCTATCATAGCCCGAATTCGAGCAGCAACCAACTCGTGTTCAAGGTGAACTTGCTTCGCATCTGCACCCAACTCAAATGGGTCTAGTGGAACTGTCAAATCGGGACTAGGGTCACTTGCTTCTTCAGTAGCAATTGGTAACAACCATTCAAGCCCGCCATTTTCTTCAACTCTGTGGGCCCGTAAATCCTTGGCTGAAGCATACCAATCACCGGGAAACAAATTGTGCCGACCATCGAAAAGGTCAATCCACCATTCATTCATCGTCAACAGTAAATCCCGACAAGTTCGGTAGTTTGTGACTAGGTCAACATGGCCTTGTGTGCGACGAATAACATCTGTATGCTCTAACCTTCTATCATCATCTCCACGATCAAACTTTATCCATGCTGCTTCTGGAATCGGGCGATGATTGACATACTCAAGGCCGGTGACAAAGCTGCTGATATCCACTAATCTCGGGTCTCGAGCAGAATCTCGTCGTCGTAAAGATGGTTTCATCAATAATCTTGATTCAGTGGCATATTCGTGTTCATTGATAGACCTCAGATGTACTGTATATCTTGCCATGCCACTCACTTGGGCTTGACGGAATCCGTAGATGCTCTGCTTTTGGTCACCAACCCAACAAACAGTAGGTTGCCATGGCGAATTAGGTGGGTCAGGGTCACCTTCTTTCTGCTCTCTCTCTCCCCACAATCGTGAGAGTAGACGCCATTGTTGATTTGAATTGTCTTGGGCTTCATCAATAATAAATGCGCGGAATCGTCTACGCACTGTTTTCAGAACCGCGTAGCGCCTTTGCAAGTCCTCCTTTACAAGTTTCATTGAGTATTCTTGATGGTGCTCTGAAATCTCATCATGCTCTGGATTGCCACACAAGTTTAGTGCCGCGTGAATATGCTCATCACGCCAAGGTTGACCGTCATCAATGGCATTTAGTGCAGCGACAATATCTCGTGGATACCATTTTGCACAAATTCTTGGACAACGGGCAAGGAGTAAATCCTCAGCCGCTTCTGATACATCAGAATGGTCGTGTAAACCCTCTAGAAGACGTAATTCAGTCAACACATCTTGAGATGCCTTGTGAACAATAAGTAGGTCTGAAATAATCCGTGCATCGCAATCAGCGTCAAGAGCCAAAGATGCATCACTAGCATAAGCAGGAAATGGATCTGAGATTCTTTGAAAATGAACATCCGAATCTGCGGGGCAACAAGGTGGGCCCGTCCTAGGGTCTAGCAAATCTGCAATAACTGCGCAAGCGCGTACCCTCATTCCTTCAATTGAGCCATAGAGTGCTTTGGCGCTCTTCTGTGCTTTGACCATCCTTTCTTTTACATCGTCACGAATTGTTTTGTCTTTGATTGAACTAAGTGGATTCACGCCTGATGGCCACCCATCGCCTTTTGGCAAAAGATTTCTAGAGAACACCGATGGGACGATTTTTTCAATTGATGCCATGCTACATGTTGCTAAAGTAAAATGACGAATCCACAATAATTGGTCCCACAAATCATCAGGCACACCAGCCGCAATCAGTGTATCTAGAGCATTTACCCTAGTTTCATTTTGCAGTGCTTCTACCAATCCTAGGTCTGCAGAGCGCTCTTTTGCCGCAGCCAGCCAATCATCACCAATGGTGAAGAGGTTTTGCGCAAAATCACTAATCTCCTGTTTCTCAATATGTGAAAGAAAACTCAGACGAAGCGCATCTGCATTGACGACACCAGAATGTGATTCCAGTGACCTGCGCACAGAGTCTACGAAAATTGAATTGTGTAGTAATTTAGCAACTATTTTTTGACTGCGGGCGCGACCTCCCATTTGGTGTGAAAGTCGGTTGCGAGCCGCAAGAAATTCTGCTGGAGTAACAGAATGGATTCGTAAATCCCCTGCATGTTGTTCATTACGAATCCGCCAAAGCGAACTCATTGCCCGCTCCATTAGCAATGCCCGCTGCGCATCAGACATCTGCTGATGAGTTGGTCTGTCACCTAACAGACTACGGTGGGAAGACACCAAACGGTTGAGAAACGAATCAATAGTGCCAATTGGCGCCTCGTCAAGAAGCATGGTCAATTGCTCTACCAAACCTTCGTTGCGGATACGTGGGTCATATCGCAATCCATCCCTTTCACCTCTAGGACCGGGACGCAAGCGCGAAAGTTCAGTACGCATTCGGTCCCGCATTTCTTCTGCCGCTTTGACCGTGAAAGTCAATACCACAACTTCGGTTGGTAGCAAACCACGCCACGTCACCATATCTTCTCTGTCTTTGGCAGCAGATTGTAACAATCCACCACTAAAGTCAACCTCGCGTGGACCTGGTGGTAGAAGTCTCGTTGCCCTCTGGTCTTCTGAAAGATAGTGCTCTAGAACCCGTTGAACAATTGTGGCAGTTTTTCCTGTGCCGGCTCCAGCGTCTAGGACTATGTGCATGTCTAGATTTAGCCCAAGTGTTTGGCCACGATTCAATTCCATTTGCGGTCACCTCCTACAGTCGGAGCTAAACCACACGCTTCTTTTACCGAACAATATGTGCATGTTAGGTCGCTCGGGGTAGGAATTACTCTGCCCTTTTCCGACATTTGCCCAATGCGTAATGCAGCGGTGAGACGATGCCTCATCCATGCTCTAAATGGATTACTTGTCGGCGGTTTGCTAATCTCATTCGGTCGGCGATAGAGAGTTTGTGTGCTACACTCTACATTTCCTATGACGAGACTAGAAAGGTGTGCTTGGAACTCTGGGTCAGCCTCAATGTAAAGCCCGCTCTCTTCGCCAACCTCAGAGATACCAACACCGATAACTCGATCGCCAGGGTGTGTCACCTCCCACGCTCGTGCGTACAAAGCGAGTTGCACACCTTCTAGAAGTTCTCTCAGATGGCGGTCTCCTGATTTTCCTTTTCCTGGACCTTCAAGTGATTTCAGGTCTCGAATTACGACTAGACGTTGCGCATTCCAAGATTCATCTAAGTCAAGGTCAAGAGGACATTCTGAATCTTCTCCGGATTCATTGACAAATTTGCCACCTAAATCGGGGAATGGGATTATTTCCACTCGGTCAATCGTTCCCCTCAAACGAATTCCGGAAGGAACTGCTTCCCCGGACTCAGGTAATTCCAACATGATTCCTTTGTTCTTTTTACCACTCGTCAGCGGCCATTCAATTGCTAGTAATGCACTTGCATTTGCGCCTAATTCAGATTCTAACAAGCGGCCAAAACGGCCGCTTGTAGTTGCATCTCCGTCATCATCAAGAGCCGCTACATAGGGTTCAAGATTAAGCCCAACAAGGTCGAGGCGGCGCACTGTTGCAATTGCATCAGAATGACGTAGCCAAGGTGCTTTCTCATCGACCATTTCCAATAGCCGCTGGCGTAAAGTAGCCTCCTCAATTCCAGCCGCCCCTAGGGAATGTGGAGTGAGATTATCACGTTCAATCTCAACTTCCATTCCTAAGAATTCACAAATGAAGTCTGCCCACACTTCGTGGA
Source organism: Candidatus Thalassarchaeaceae archaeon (assembly GCA_963579105.1). Lineage (GTDB taxonomy): Archaea > Thermoplasmatota > Poseidoniia > Poseidoniales > Thalassarchaeaceae > MGIIb-Q1. The sequence continues at coordinate 1,039 of CAUZFJ010000029.1, read as the reverse complement.
TGAGTAATCCCCTAGTACGAACATCAACATCATCATCCTCATCATCTTCACCTTCAGCATGAAGTCTTGTTGAAAGCCATCCTTTTCGTGGGCAAGATAACCATTGTGAAAGCCTACTTGGAGACCAAATTTTGGTTTTCCTGGATGGACCACCAGTAAATCCATGCCGTAAATCGTGGTCTTTAATTCCTGTTGGATTAGGCATCAGTGGGCGTGGGTCTATCGTCATCGCCTTGCTTGACCCCACCTTCAAGCCGATGGTTGGCCAAGAAGGATGAAGGCGTGGTGATTCTACCTTTGGACCTCTAGAAGTTGGTGTCATTTTCAATTCATCAACAGTTACAATCTCTCCATTTCTATCACTGTTAAGATAAGGTAGTTCCACACTACCAATTCTCGGTTGGCGAGATATTCTATCTTCAATTAGAATTGCATCAAGTGGAACTGTGATGGCACTGGGATTGAGAGGTATCTGCATTGGATATCTAGCATTATGGATTTCAATTCCATCTCGTTGACGATAATCACGTTGATGGCTACCGGTAACAACCAATTCAAATCTACCGTCACCACTGCTGATGATATCTGAAGGTCGTGCGCAGAGGAAAGGTCCCTCTCCCTCAATGTAAGAAAGACCCCATCGACAATCTTTGCCACCATCAATTTTGAAAACCTCTGCTGAGGAAATGAATTCAGGCATACTTGGTGGTGGGGATGGATCCCATTTTGTGCCTGCTAACCATTCTGATAGCGGAGTCGAAGGTTGCGCTGAATCATCACCGTGGGCATCAAGAACAATAACCTCAGAACCACAATTTAGTAGGTGATGCCAGAAGTGACGAGCCTCACGTAAACGATTATCAGGGGATAGAACACCTAATTCAGAGCGCTCAGACTCGGAAAGTCCGGGGATTGAAGAGGGAGAAGTGTTCCAAGATTCTGAATCTAAATGAGTGAGAATTACTAATTCTGCGTGGCAACCCAATGCTTCGTCCGGTTTTAGTAGTTTCAGTTTTGAGGATGTTACCTGCTTCCCTGC
>CAUZFJ010000028.1:0-10010 GCA_963579105.1 Candidatus Thalassarchaeaceae archaeon | reverse complement strand
AACAGTCGGCTTTGGTGAGTTTTCCGGCGTTGAATCCAATTAAACCGCACGCTCCTCTCGTTGCAGTGCTCCCCCGCCAATTCCTTTAAGTTTCAGCCTTGCGACCGTACTCCCCAGGCAGTGGACTTAACATCTTCACTCCGGCACCGAGAATCCTCTAAGGTTTCCCGACACAAAGTCCACAGCGTTTACACCTAGGACTACCCGGGTATCTAATCCGGTTCGTGCCCCTAGGCTTCGTCCCTGACCGTCAGATCCGTTCTAGTGTAGAGCCTTCGCAACTGGTGGTCCCTACGGGATGACAGGATTTTACCCCTACCCCGCAGGTACCCTACACCTCTCCCGGTCTCAAGTTTGGCCGTGCTCGCAGAATTCAGACAGTTAAGCTGTCTGATTTACCCACGAATGTACCAAACCGGCTACGGACGTTTTAGGCCCAATAAGAACGACGACCACTTGGGGCTTCGGTATTACCGCGGCGGCTGGCACCGATATTTCCCGCCCCTATTACTCGACCTGTTTAGAGTCAATTCAGAACCCCGTAAAAACGGGGACAATTGGAGTTCCCTGATCACGATTTCTCGCATTGTCAAGTTTTCGCGCCTGCTGCACCCCGTAGGGTCTGGATTCGTGTCTCAGAATCCATCTCCGGGCGATTGCTCCCACAACCCGTACGCGTCGAGGGCTAGGAGGTCCATTACACCCCCTACTACCTGATACGCCGCAGACCCATCCTGTTCCGCCAGAGCTTTCATCCACCAACCGTTCCAGGCATGGTGAACTATGGGGTATTATTCTCACTTTCGCGAGGTTATCCCCCTGAACAGGGCAGGTTATCCACGTGTTACTGAGCGGTACGCCGAGGCCTAAGCCTCTAGACTCGCATGGCTTAATCGAACTCCAATAGCGGTCGCCTCCGGCAGGATCAACCGGATTTCATGTCGGCCGAAACCGACTTTCAATCTTTTCAATCCCTAGGAGACATGGTTCGCTAACTGTTACTTATTGGTTTTGACAAGGTTATTTTGCACCTTATTTTGTTCCTTTACACACATCATTGTGTGTCATTACATGTATCACCTCTTCACCACAAGCCAAGCTCGCAGTTGCATTACCTCGGCTACAGCGTATGCGAGATGGTGTTCTTCATCGCCCATTGCTGGACTCAGACACCAACGCCGTGCATTGCTGTAGCATCCCGCCGACCTACCGTCCCTATATCAACCTGACCCAATAGACTGGTTTTGAGCCATCACGGCAATGCAATGCAGTACCACGTTTTTAATCTGATATGAGATGAAAATAAGTAACCTGTATAAGTAGCCAAGAATTAAAACTAAACGAGACCGAAATTAGCACGGATAAAGGGGTAAATTAACAATAAATCGTTGCTGAAACCATCAAAAATCCACTCATTTTCTTGTAGTTATTCCCGTTGCCAAACAATTCAATCAAGACTGGGAAATTACTGAAATTACTCGGTGCTAAACCGTTTTTAAATGGTCTTCACGAGTGATTTTTCGCTGTGAAAATCACTCTGCGCCGAAGAATTCTCGCATGAACGGATGCATTTCCATAGCCTGCTCTTTTTGAATTTGTTCATACGTTCTGAGGATGATACCTACGGCCAATAGCAGTCCCGTTCCAGAGGCATTTCCAACCGTCCCAAGCAGGTCGGCACCAGCAGCTAACAGCCCGACGAAAGCCCCCGAAAACAGGGTGACTGGCGGGATGTAACGCTCCAAAATGCGCTCCAATACCACCGGATTTTTCCGGAATCCGGGAATCTGCATACCCGTCCGTTCAATTTGTTTAGCCACATCCTTTGCTGACATATTGGTAGTTTCAATCCAGAATTTTGCGAACACCATGGAACCGGCTGTCATCACAAATACATAGACGAATACGTGTAACATAATTTGCCACAGTTCGTGGCCAAAGCCATCACCTCGTTGATCTAACAGCGGTAACAGCCAGGACTGTACACCACTTACCATTGAGGCATACCAAGCAAACCCGTCTGAAGCAGTTGTCGAACCGACATCATATGAACCAAGCCAAGGCGCAATGCTCCAAGCCCCATTAGCACCTAGTAAGGGCACTGTAGAGAGCACCGGGTGGCTCCAGAACAGCAAAGTGAACATATTGAGGTTAGCGAGTAACGCAGCCATCAAAATGACCGGAATGTTACTAGCATATACCAACCGAATTGGGTATTTTCCGCGATGACCTCTGACTTTTCCGTGAGTCAACGGCAATTCCAGTTTACTCGATTCAGCATACGCTACAATCAGGAATACAATAATCGACGAAAATAGCGCTATCAGGGGATTCGCGTGATTAAGTAATATCGTCTCGAATCCGTTCTCCGAAACCAACTCAGAATTGGTTGCAGTTCGCAGAGTATAGAATATCATCGGCAGTACCCCTGAAGGTGGGTTTTGCATGCTATAAGCCCCAGCAGTAACCGGTAAGGGCGACAGAGTTCCAACGAAAGTTGACTGTGCCACACCCGCTGCAATGAATAGCGAAATACCAGACCCAATACCCCACTTACTGACCAGTTCATCCATCAAGAATACCAGGTAAGAACCAAGGAATAGTTGTAAAACAATTAATGCATTTGACCAGCCCAATCCAAACATCGCAACGATGTTCTCGTGAGGGTCAAGGAAACCGTAAACTTGTGGAATAGATTCAACAGGAATCATCAACAAAACGAGAATCTTCTGTACACCTTGGTACAATTGTTTGTCTTCGGAATTTTGTAAGTCAAGATTGATGATTTTTGCTCCAGCGAACAACTGCATGACAATGGATGCAGTAACAATTGGACCTATTCCAAGGTGCATAATTGAACCAGATGCACCAGCCATAATTGCTCGGAAGGAGGAGAAGATATCCATAGTGGAATCAGCTAATCCCCAAATCATTACATTGGTCATCATGAAGTAAATGATGAGAACGATTGTCGTGGTCATCAACTTCTGATTGAAGCGAACGTGACCATCTGGTTTGGTGATAGATGGGTAAACATCGACGAGACGTTTGAGAGCGTAGAGCCGGCTACTTTCTTCTCCAGTGTAGGCAAGACAGGCTAATGCTAACGCTGCACCTAATCCTAGTAAACCTATTCCGACGAATAGGAATCCAACTTGGCTATCATCTTGTAGTGCCCAATAAAAGAGCCCTGCCATTATGGAAAGCCACATCAGGAATTTAGCCGCTGAACCAAAGAACTTGATTTGCTTGATTCCAGCGGGGAGGTCTTTCTGAACAGCCCATAGAACCCAAGCCACGTACGCTACTGCCACCGCAATCATTTGTGCGGCGTAAACCATAGCATCTCTATCAGCGCCAAGAAGGTCTTCCTTCTTCCACCAAAATAGAGCACCGAAGTAAATGACAGAAATGGCTGTTATGCCGAATGCTGAGGGCTTACGTACTGCCATATTTTCTCACGCCTTCTATTTCTTCATTTCAGAGTTTCTAATCGGGGAGAGAAAATCACTCCTCTTCCCGTTCGTTGTCATCTTCGCCAGATAGGGTGACTGAACCACCTGCGGCCTCAATCTTTTCAATCGCCTTCGCACTTGCGTGCTCGACGGTCACCGATATGGCTTGGTTAACTTGGCCACTGCCTAGTAACTTGTCCACTTGGTAATTCCGTAAGTTTACATTCCCATCATCATCAATCATGTCAGAAAGTTGACTGACATTTGCAGTGACATGGACTGTGCATAGAGATGGGTCACGATTGAACCCGTGCATACCCCAATGGTTTGGCATATACTTGATTCGAGTCATGACTTTGTGTTTGTTTAGGCCAGCATTACCACGCCCGCCTCTCTTACCTGCACCACGTCCAGCTTTCTTGCCACGACCATGGTATCGGCTACGTCCTCGGAATTTATTTGTTCGTGATGGCATACTTTTCAACTCCTCAAATCATTCTCCCAGCGAGGGCAATAATTGCCTCACCGCGATATCCTAATGCTCCGCCAACTGTAAAGTGGCGTTTGATCCCGCCCCATCCTGCTGCTCCTCGTGGCGGGTGAAGTCTGAATACTGGCTTCATGTCAGTGATAGTCTTAGTTGATGAATCGCCTGAAACTATTGAAGATGCAAACTCTTTGATATTCTTGAAATCAGTCTCTGCTTTCACAACAGCATCCGTAATTGGCTTATCACCCATCAATCGCCCTCTTTCAGCAATTAGATTTGCGATTGTTGACTCATCAACCTGTCCCCAAGTGATGTAATCCTTAGCCTTTTGAAGCATTCCAGCATAAACATCATTCTCAGGAATGAGAACAGCATGGTTTACACGAGTCAAATTTAGATGACCCATTGTTTGTTTGATTGAACGTTCAACACCAATGTTAGATCGTACTCTAATTACTAACCAAGTCATTCGTTCACCCTACCTGTAGACATGAATAATTTCTTCTTCTGGTCAGCACTAACCTTGGATTTGTTGAGGTTTTGTAATGCATTGTAAGTTGCCCGTGCGAAATTGATTGTTGTCCGAGTTTGTCCGTGTGTTCGAGAGTAGATGTCGGTAACTCCAGCCAAGCGAAGTACAACCTTGCCCTTTGAACCTATGACTAAGCCCTTACCAGCTGGTGCTGGGATGAGAGTTACTCTAGTAGATCCTGACCTGCCGGTAATCTTGAATGGTACGCTAGAACCTGCACCACCACCTGATTCCCAAGAACCATTACCACGCATCACTGGGATGATGTTGAGTTTTGCACTGTCAATCGCTTTGCGAATTGTTGCTGCGACTTCCTTGCCCTTTACCATGCCAAGGCCGACATATCCGTTGTTGTTGCCAACTGCAGCCATGACATTGAAACGGACTCTTCGACCACTGTCGGTCATACGCTGAATCATATTGACGTTAATGACTTCATCTTCTAGGCCAGGCAGTAATGCGTCAACGATTTCAACCTCACGAACCGGCAAGCGGCTATTCATTGCTTGCTCAAATGTTGTGATTTCACCATCACGGACCATCTTTCCTAGACGTGTTTTAGGAGTCCAAGAGCGAAGATTTGCCATTGCATCATAACCGCCCTTTCGGCGACGATGGCGACCTTGTTCTGCTTCTGGTTCGGGAGTGTATGCAAGTGCAAGACCTGGAGCGACTTCGACGGAATCGGGTGCTGGTTGTTCATCTGCCATTTATTCAGGCCCCCATGATTGCCTTCTTGCTAGTTTCAACAGATTTAGCAAGTTTATCAGAAATATGATTGCCTGCAATTCTGTCATCATCCGGTAAAATATCTTCACCATGTGGAATTTCAAGTCCGCCTTCGACCATCCCTTTGAGGGCTGCGAAGACGCGGTTGCCTTTGGTTGAAGCACCTAGACCAATGTCTAGAACGGCACTGCTGTGACCGGCTGCGGTTGCTTTTTGTGCTAATGCCATTCCTGCAATGTAACAAGCAGGAATTGATTTTCGAGAAACATCCTTTGGCCATTTGAAATCTGAAACGATTGTTGCTCCAGTTGATGCTGCAACCACTTTGTCACCATCAGGCTCGTAAGTAACAAGTTGGCAAATAACTTGAGTATTGGTTACACGCACTACAGCTCTTGGCTGTCCTCCTCTAAGTAACTTGAGTCGTCGGCGGTAATCCGTTAATCCGTGTTCACGGCGAGCGTACTTGCGCCTCTGATTCTTTCCGTATGCCATTATTCATCGCCTCCTATTTTGATACCATCAAGTTTCATGTTGGTCTTCATGTGAGCAATGCTTCTGTAGGAATTACCCTTTGCCTTTCGATAGTAGTATCGATATTTGCTCGCATCTAATGTACCGTCATCACGCATCCCTTTTAGAATTCGGCGCTGGGAACGAATAGTGCGCATCCAGCGCTGCTTTCGAGGGAAACGTGCATTTGCAGTCCCACTTCTCTTCCCATGTCCTTTGCGCCGTCCTTTTGCTCTTTGAGAGGCGTTTTTGTTAGCCCGTACACGACTTGTGCCTTGAACTGGCTTGGCCTTAATGTAGCCCATCTCAATCAGTTCGCGAATGTCTTCCTTTTGGACAGCACTACTAACCTGTTCGAGGTAGTTATCGTTAATCCAAACTCGGTTTAGACCAACTTCTTGGCCTAGTTGTATTGAGAGAATCTCTGCCGCTAATCGCTTCTGGTTACTCAACTGCATCAGATATTCCTCCTTCTGTTTAATACTCGAATTCCCAATTCATCGGCCTTCTCATGAATTGCCGCTCGCTTGCGATTTCCAACTCGCTTGCCTATGCGGGCGGCTTCAACTTTGGGATCAATCTGTTCTAAGTCATCAGGTCGGTGGACCATGACTTCACTGAATCCAGAGGGGTGAAGTCCACGAACTTCTGCAATCTTACCAAAACCAACTCTAGCCATTGGAGTTCGCCATCGCTTGTTTTTACGTTGTTTACTATCCATACCCTTCGGCTTGCGCCATCCGGTTCGGGACAATCGCTTGTATCGATACCACTCTTGGCGGCGGAATGCTGGTTGTTTCTTGCCTTGTGCTGAACGGATTGCTAGGGCTTCTCTTGTAGCATCAGTTAGTTCTGGCTTCTGGCGTGCAACGTGAATCAACACCTCATCGTCCCACTCCTCATCTAAATCATCAAAGTCATCATCATCATCTTCGGAGACTTCATCAACAGATTCAGTAGCAACTTCTTCAACTTCTTCACTTGAATCGCTTGCACCTTCTTCTAGTCTAGTAATAAGGTCAGCCTTCTTACCTGAAACCGGTAGGCCAGCTGCCTTCAGCAGTACCTTCAGTTCTGCAACTGTCATGTCATTGTATTCGGACATTCATCACACCTCCTCAGTTTGCCCCCTTCGAGACAATATATACTCCATCTTGGAAAATTCGTCGGTCACGGTGACGTATCTTGCATGAACGCTCAATAATTGCTGCCGTTTGACCAACCTTCTCCCTGTCCACACCAGAAACGATAACATCGCTCTTGTTCATGACCTTGACTTGAACTTCTGTTGGTGTCCACTTTAGGTCTGCAACCCGTGGGACTTTTTCACCGAATAAATTTTTGATTTCAAGTTCTGAACCATTTACAGTTAGAGTCATTGGGAAGTGAGAGTAAACCGCCTTGAGGCGATACTCAAATCCATTGGTAACTCCGGTAATCATGTTGTTGATGTGGGCCTTCCAAGTCCCGCATATGGCCTTTTCTTTGCGCCTAGGCAATTCGCATTGAACAACTACATTATCTCCATCCAAAGAGAGATTTACTTTGGTATGGGAAAATTCTCGAGATGTTGACCCATTGGGGCCGTCCAAGGATAAGGCAGCCTCATCAATGCTTGCTGAAACCCCCTCTGCGAGAGGTATTTTATGTAGAATCTGATCTAATTTTACCATAATAATCACCTCAGAATACGTAGGCCAGTAAGCGGCCTCCGATTGAACCCTCCTTAGCCTCATAATGGTGCATTACACCTTGATTTGTTGTCATCAATAGAAGACCAAAATCTTGAGCAGGAAGGTATCTTGACTCCCACTTATCGAATTCTGCAAACTTCACAGCATGGCGGGGTTTGATGACCCCGCACTTGTTGATTGCACCGACTAATTCGATTCGGTAACCGCCACCGCGGCCATTTTCTATCTTTTCATATTCTCCAATGTAGCCACGCTCTGACATAATGCCGAGTAGGCTACCTAGCAGATTGCTAGCTGGTTTTACTGTAACTTCGTAGTGTCCGGATTGTTCAGCATTAAAAATGCTTACAAACGCGTCATTTAATGGGTCAAATTGCATTTCTTCATCCCTCCTCAACTATACTTCTTGAATCCTATTTCCGGCGCGATATCCCGGAAGCACTGGCGACATAGTCTCAGACCATGGCGGCGAATCATACCTCTTTTGCGGCCGCATCGTCGGCATCCCAACTCTCGGCCTATTCGAACTCCTGCATCTTTTCCCATCTTCACTCCTCCAGTAGCGTCAATCCGAACTGTTCCTTGAACCAGTCCTGCCCTTGTGTGCGTGTAATGCGGTGAGATCCTGGGACCTTTGCCTTCAAACGTCGGCGCCGGCTAATCCTGTGACCGGGCCTCTCTAGTACGACATTGATGTCCATACCAAAGATTCCGATATCTGGGTCATATTTCATTTCAGGGAAATCGGTGTAATCTGCAATTCCAAAAGATAGGTTGCCTTGCATATCAACATTGTATGCAGGTAGAGTCTTTTCACGAACCCAAAAAGCATCCTCAAGGAACTTCTTGATTTTTTCAGGGTTACGCATTGTAACCTTGCAACCGATTGGAGCGCCCTCGCGAATCTTCAATTCACGGTTTGTGGTTTTTCCAATTGTTCGAATTGGATTTCCACCAGTAATCAAGGAAAGAACTTGTTCTGCAAGTTGTAGCCGAGCGCCACCTTCACCAACTCCGATGTGGCAAGTGACCTTAGTGATTTGAGGCTTTAGCATTGGGTTAACATTACTCATTCATTCACCTCTGGTAAATTGGTGTCACCAATAACGAATACATTTCTCTCAACTGTGCCGAAATCAGGGAAGGATACTTCATTTTCCATGCTTGAGCGCTTTACAGCCAAACTTTGAATTGCGGTTACAGTGCCTACGTGACTACCACCTACAAGGTAGGCGTTAGTACCATCAGCGAATGGAATGTGGGAGATTATTTTCTGGTCTGGTAAAGAGATAATTAGACTGTCTCCGGTCTTGTATAGATTTGCATCATCAACTAAGATGTTCCTGCCATCATGAAGATTGTACTGAGTAACCCCCCCACGAATTGTGTTCTTGCCATCAATTCTGCAAACCTTTGAGTTTGCTTCTTTTGCTGTGATTTTAGGGTAGCGAAGTTTTCCGTTTTGGTCAAGAATACAACGGTAATTTTGGTCACCAATTGTTAAGACATCCATTAATCCAACACCTCTGTCAACACTCTTTGGTACTTTGCCATCAACCATCAACTTTCGAGTTGCGAGCATTCGCTTAACTTCCCGCTTTGATTGTGCTAAATCAAGTTCGTCACGCACGATAACTGCTAAGGACATACAAAGGTCAATCGGGTGACCACTAGGGTCTGGCTTGGAAATCCAAACTGTAGTTTTTCGTGCCCCAGCCCAACTTCGTGGCATTGCTAATCGTTTCTTGTGATTTGCACTCATTATTCATCGCCTCCGTTGCGCTCTTCTAATTTCTTCAAGCGAACAACATCGCCATCATCGATTTTAATGACTACAACATTTGATGCGTGTAGTGGGATACCTTCTGCCTTGCTTTCAGAGGTTGAATGGCTAACACCTTCTACAAACACACGTCCAGTCTTGACATCAACAGCAATAACATCGGCTTCAACACCTTCTTTACCGCGGCTACTCCCAAGGCGCTTACCACCCTCATCCTTGTCATGACCTGGGTTACCCCAGTCGCCCCTGCGTACAGAGACACGGTCACCAACTCTGATAGTGACATTACGGACATTAGGAAATGCTGGGTCTAGGCAGCGAGCACGTATGCGCTTGCGCTTAGTATGAAGTGGGGCGTTGGCTGCGTTCTTTCGCTGCTTGTTTGGTTTTGTACTACTCATCATATCACCTCACACAATTTGTTTCGCAGTTGCTGCGATTCTTGGCCACCTTTCAGCTGATTCTCGAGAAACAGGTCCCTTGATATCAGTTCCAATCAATTCTCCACGCTCGTTTGATACGAGCACACATGCGTTGTCTTCGAATTGCACACGAGTGCCATCTGAACGTGCGTATGCGCGCTTCTGACGAACAACTACTGCGCGGAAAACTTGGCGGCGGCGTTCTGGTGTTCCTCTTCGAACTGTGACATTGATCATATCACCAACACCAGCAGATGGATATCGGCGAGCAACCCCACCGAGATTTAGTACTGAAATTAACTGAACAATCTTTGCTCCGCTGTTATCAATACAGTTCATCTTTGACTCTGTTGGTAGACCGCGGGTTACCCGACTTGAAATCCCCTTCATTC
>CAUZFJ010000027.1:0-10140 GCA_963579105.1 Candidatus Thalassarchaeaceae archaeon | reverse complement strand
AGTCAACAAATACTGCTGCAAAATAATTGCCTGGCGTCATTGATGCAGGTATAGGGCCACTCACTTGTAAGTTGTAAGAAGATACTCCACTACTTCCGCTAGCATGTCCGATGCTTATCCACGAACTTGAGGCCCCAGTTTGTGAGAAAAGAACTTCATAATAATGTGAGCCAGCGTTGACATTTCCTTGGTTTGAAACACCTACGTTGACTGTCACTAACTCCTCAGTACAGATTGTAGAGGTGGATGAATCAACTGAAAGAGAGTCGGCTCGTAAATCAGGGCTGGCAACGGTTATTGAAATTGAATTTCCTGAAATAGCATTGTTATTCTCATCCCCTTCCGTCACGTAATCTGAGGTATCAGCAATAATTCCCCAGTAATAACTTCGACTAGACATGCTATTGGGGATTGTAACACTAAGTTGGCCAGTTCGGTACGAACCCCCATTTATTGATGAGGCGTAATTTGAAGAGCCAAGAAGGGTATCTGATGACGTGATAGTTGAGTCGGTTGAAAGGTATGCTTTCCAATAGAACCAACCTGATGAATCGTCGCCATCATTGTCAATTCTCCAGTTGAGATTGACGGTATCTCCAGTATATGCAGATGAAGGTCCACTAGGGTTATCTGGGACTAAGTCTGCCTGCTCCTCGATGTCAAGTCGTCCGGTGTCGGCGACTACATTGTTTGTCTCGTCGAGTTCACTGACCGAGGTGCGACTGTCAGCTATCATGCCGAGGTAGTAGTATCCTGGATTGATTCCGGTTGGAATCTGAACGCTGTACTGTGTTCCCGAGGCATAGTAACCGGGGGATATACTGCTCCGACTGAATTCGTCGACGTAGATGTCGCTCGTGGTTATGGTGCGGTCTGTCGAGAGGTAGAGTTCCCAGTGGAACGAGCCGGTGTAGTCGTTACCATCGTTCTCAATTCGGTAGGTTACCGAGATGGTATCACCCATCACCACGGAACTTGTGGAGGTGCCGACATCGTCAGCAACGATGTCCGGCAAGTCATCTTCAATCGTAATCTGGGTACTGCATGTGTAAGCATTGTTTGATTCGCTCTGTTCATCAACATCCGTTCTCACATCGATTCTAAATCCCCAATAATAAGTTCCAGGGTTCATTGAACTAGGAATGCGATTAGAGGTGCTTAGAGTGTCAGTGCTGTAACTCCCACCGTTGATACTAGATTCGTATTGGTCACTGCCAACTTGGTCATCATTGCTGGTTATTGTGCTGTCAGTACTGAGATACATTGCCCAATAAAATGTTCCAGAGTTAGCAACATAATTACCCGAAGGGTCATTATCAAAACCGACAGTTATCGTTGAGTCAATGTAGTCACCCACTACCCCTGTTGACGGTGCTGAACAACTTCTACCAGTGAGATCGGGCTGCTCATCAATAGTTACCCTGCCATCATCATCATAGTTGTTATTTTCATTAGTTTCACTAATTTGGTTATTTATGTCAGCAATGGCACCGACATAATATCGTCCTCCAGTCATCGTTGTTGGGATTTGTACTGTCTTGTACATCGTTGGAGTAGTGTATCCAGCAGACATTGTAGACCTTGACCAAGTTCCTAATTCAATGTCGTTGGTAGTGATTGTTGAGTCAGTTGAGAGGTATATTCCCCAATAGAAAGAACCGCTGGTAGAAGCCGTTCCTTGATTCTCTATTCGAACATTAACACTCTTTGAATCACCAGCATCAGCGCTTGTCCAACTTGCATAAATATAGTCGATAACTAGGTCTGAATTACCCCTGCCTGAGGTTTGGCTAATTTCGGGTAAAATAGTTACAACAGATTCTATTTCAGAAGTTGATTCACTACTGTTTTGAACAGTAGGTGCTGGAATATTGCTAAGCAACATCAGGGCAAGGAAAAGTGCTCCAACGAGGGTTGCAATCCTGGTACCAGACAAAGCCTCACCGCAAAAGTCGTCATCATAGAGCGGTGATGAAGGTTGTTATCACAGTGAATAGGCCTACGGCCAATTCATATATTACAAAAGCGCAATAATCCTGACCAAATTAAGGCGTGGTAAATTGGCGGGTAGAATCATCCCACCAGTTGCCATTTCCATTTTCAGCAGTCAACCGCCAATAGTAATCCGTTGACGGAAATAATCCATTCAGAGGGTGACTATATCCACCTGTGCTCAAATTACTGCCAATCGAGTCGCAGAAGTCCCAATTTCCCTGTACGGTCCCACCGTCGGCTAGCCCCCAACACACCTTCCAAGTAGTGTTTGTTCCATTGTCATAAATCATCCATTCAATATCAGCCTTAGTAATCGTAACATTGCTTGTCACCTCATATCTAGTTTCAGGGTCGTATTCATGCACCCATCCTCGAAGAGGGTCAGTGTTCCAAACAGGGAGGTGGTCAACCGCATTTTGAGTCGTTTCAGTAATTGGGAATCCCCAGGCTGTGAGGAATGAGGTCATGTTGTATCCTGTTTTTATTGAGATCCATTTTGCATACTCATTGAATTCTGCCGAGTCGCCTGAAGGCTGAGATGTGAGGTTGTAATAGTATTCTTGATAGGCCGCAGTAATCGGCTCCCAACCAAATTCTTCTTGGATTTGCAGGTATGTTTCTAGTGCCGTCCAAACACTCCATTGTGAGATTTGTGAGCCGCCTGAAAAATAAGTTTCAACTCGGTTTATCATGGACGCAGTGTTGAGAGCAGAGTGGCCAGCGCGTAGGTCTTTTCCAACCAGGTCGGTCATCAGTTTTACAGAGTAAATATTGCACGTGGTTTCAGTGGTGCCGGGGAGGGTAGAGGACATCCACTGGTGATTATGGCCTAATTCATGGAACATTCCCCAGTCGCCGTTGGCTCGCATATAACTGCCATTGACAACTCCGCTGACACTTGCTGTGTGGGCCATGAAGGGATATCCTGAATGCATCCAACCCGCTGAAATTTGTACATCAAATACCGCTCTTTCAACACGTGGCCAAGGTGTGTATCCACTGAGATTATGTTCCATTTGCAGAGCCTCATCCCAGAAATCCATAGTTTCGTTGGGATGGTCAAGATTTCTGATGTAAGACGATGGCACCGTTAGAATGAACCAGTCAGATTCTAGTTCTGCGATTGGAGCGGGTGAATGTCTTAGTACCATTTCCCAATCCTGAACATGTGTTACGCCGTGTATATAGCGCGGCATATCAACAGCATTTTCAATTGTGATATTGAAATCCCCAAATGTTGAACCGGCTGGAATTGTTACATAAATCGGTCCACCAAAGGAGTTAGCAACCTGCATTGATGTGTTCTTGATTGACCAGCCCCGAGTAATTTTTGGATGCCTGTCGAGGGTTGTTTTCCCCCATAAGGAATCGGTGTGTGCACCAATTAGAATTGAGGCTCCCTGGCTGACCATAGATTGTGGAATTGTGATATTGACCACTTCGCCAGCAGGCGCATACATCCCTGTTGCCATCCTGCCCGAAGACCTTGCATTTGCATAACCAAATTGGCTTGGCAAGCCCTCAAAAGTTCCGTTAATAGACACTAGTCTCAGGGGCCTAGGAGAGGTTTGGTTGACTGGACCAGGGAACGAAATGTGTGAAGGATGGGGGTCAAGTTCCTCTGCTGGTAATTTGAGCATTAATTGTTCTTGAATATTGAGAAGTAAATCATCAACTTCATCGACGTTCATCGTATATTTGTTGTTTGAATCAATATGAATCCAGCCTGTGTCGTTACTCATCTTGCGTAGAGAATCCCATACGCCGGTGTAATCTAGTGGTAAATTTGAGACGCAGAGTGAAACCGTTTTAGCGCCGATAGTAGCATCATTTTGCGTCATCATTTGAGTGCCATTCACATGGTCAACGATTAGAGGTAGTGCGCCATGCAATCTGTAAAGTTCGCCCCATTCATTGGCATTTACTGCAAAGGTGGCTGACCCTGATGATGTAGACACAAACAGGCCAGTAGATTTGGCAATTTTATTGCCGGGATAATTGTGGGCCGCATCATTATTTGAGTACGACCAATACCAAGCGTGACCACCCATGATTAATCCGCCACCATCTTCTAACCATGTAGTGATAGCAAGATTTTCAGAGTCTGAATATGAATTCCAAAACTCGGTCACAAAACAGTCTAAATTCACCAAGTCGGCAGTTGTTGCGCTTGTAACAACTGCATATCCCTCAGCTAGCAGAGTATTCTGCCAGCCATTGAAAGATGATTCCAATCCGACAGTTTTGCCATTGCCATCGCAAACCCAATCGAGTGAATTTATGCTGAGGTTTGCTCGGCTATCACTTCCAGTTCTTGCAACCATTGTCTCATGACCATAGCCGACAATTCTGCCCTTTCCAACATGGCCAGCCGATGAAATAGGACGGTTATCCCAATCGATGCCAAGACTAAACGACCATTCTCCAATCGGGAGAATAAGTGAAGGCCAAGCGCCACCATAATCGACAGTACCAATCGGGCGCTTGGTCAATTCATTGTGATCTTCTGCTAAATCATGGATTGCGAATGTAAGGTTCATTGCAAGCCCTCCCCCAGAATTGTTAGCCCAAATGGTGTGGCTTGTCCAAGCATGGCGAGATAAGTTGAGTCCATCCCTGCCAAGTGGGGAACCAAAGATTGTACCGTTGGTTGGGGATAGGAATAGCCCGTCGGGAAGGGCCGGTTCAACTTCCCAAGTGTCAATTGATGGGCCGTTATTGATTGCTGATATTGACACCGATTCATTCGCTTCTAGAATCTGTTCAAAGCCACCTTGCCACGAGATGTTATCAGGTGTCATGTTGGCGATTCTGATATTCAGCCAAGTTGAGAAAGAGCCACCAGAGTTGTTAGCCCAAATAGTATGATTTACCCATGGTGTTATTTCGTCAGCATTTCCGAAAATGCTGCCATTTGTTGGGCCAAGTTGTAATCCGTTTGCAAGTGGGGGCGAAATTTCCCAAGTTACCGGGCCGCCGCCGGTTGTAATCGGCGTGGCATCAAGGCTAGAAACGCCGTATATAAGATCAAAATCTTGACTGCCATAATCTATTGATTCAACTGTTTTATCATTGACAGTTATTTGTAAAACGATTGCCGCATAGCCGCCTGAATTATTGGCATATACAATGTGCGCTGAGCGCTCATAAAGGATATCTGGGGTGCCATATATTCGTCCTGTTACATCAGAAAAATTTAGTCCTGATGGTAGAGACGGGTCAACTTCCCAATGCACAACAGCCCCTCCATTGTGGTTAGGGATCATGTCATTCATTTGCTCTCCAAGTGTGAGAATCAACTGTTCTTCAAGATATGTGATTAAATCAGGTGCTTGGTCGTGAACAGTGATGGTAATATTGGTTGAATCACTGCCTCCATCGTTACTTGCAGTTATTGTGTAAATGGTAGCAGGCATGAGGATGGAAGGTGCCCCAATAATTGCTCCGTCATCTCTGAGTTCAAGCCCAGGTGGCATGGGTGGGGAAGATTCCCAGGTGGTAGGTTCTCCACGTTCAAAGTAAGGGAAAATAGTGAATGGCTGGCCTTTGGTTAGCAGGTTGGCGCTTGGGTTGTATTGCAGACTGTAAGGCGCCATATCAACGACTACAATTTCGAGTGAAATATTGATTGAACCGGCAACGTTTATGGCTTCGATATCACAAGTTGAGTTGCCGATTTCGTTGGCAGTGATTATCCAATCATATTCTGAATTTTGCCCTTGGGTCGGACCTCTCCTCAAGTGGGCAAAAGAGCCAGCGCAATTGACTATTGTTCCAAAGCCGTCCTCGCCGTCAATTGTCCAGTTCAGTCCTGTGATTGAACCGCGTGTAACTTGAATTGAATCTGATTCAAAAGATGCATTGCTAGGTGGGATGATATTGTCACAGCCAATTACGATAGACAAATTCTCTCCAAAGATTTGCCGCTGATTATCAGCGCAAACAATTAGTGGTAGTTGATTTTCTTCATCTAGTATGTCATTTGGTGTATCATCTCCCTCTCCAATTGGGGGGGTGTCGGTTGATTGAGTGATGAAATAGAACGCAGCACTGCTTAAACTGACGATGAGAAATAGGCCAGCAACGGCAATCGCCAAGCCTTGTTTGCTACTCATTGATACTGCGCTCTGTTGTTAGGTAAATACGATATCGTCGGTATGTTCAATCTTAATTGACTGAATGTATTCAATGATAGTCACGAATTATGGCCGGTGCGCGATTGTGATTAGGTCAATATGGTGCCGCCGTATCGGACATTGACGAAAGATGCGTGTGGCAGTGACGGGAGCGGCCGGATTAATCGGCGGAGTAGTCTATGATAGGCTGCTTGCTGACGGTCATGAGGTGGTTGGAATTGACCGGCCAAATGACGAATGGTTTGCTGCTGGTCGCAACACTGATGATGCCACCGCACCAAGCCGAGTAACCCATCATTTTGATTTGGCAGAAGCGAGTGATTCAGATTGGCATATGATGCTGGAAGATTGTGAAGTAGTAGTCCATTTAGCGGCAGATGCAAATCCATCAAATAGTGATGAAAGCATGTTGAGAAACAACATTTTGCTAACTACTAATTTCATGCGAAATGCCCAGGCCGCAGGTGTGCGACGGGTGGTGTTATCCTCGTCAGGTCTTACCCAGGTAGGGCTTGAGATTGAACTCTTGCCGGGAGGTTCTCTTGAGGGTCAACTTATCGGGGTTAGCCACCCAACTTCGACGACTAGCACATATGGGGAGACAAAAGTATTCGTGGAACGTCTTGGCCAGTATTACTCAAAAGGCCATGGACTGGAATGTATAGTCGTACGAATAGGCACAGTAATTCCCAATGAGCCCGAACACTGGGAAAGAGGGGGCAGACTTCAGGCGACAGCGTTTTTGCAGGTTGATGTTGCTAACTTTTTTTCTGCTGCTGTGGAATCTGATTTCAGTGGCTGGAATCCGATGTCATGTGACGGCCATCCGCAGGTTTCCGGCTTTGTTTTGACTGCGGCTCAGTCGGATTCACCGGCCAGATTCATTGACTTAGAACCGGGGATATCGGCTCTCAGTTGGACTCCGATAGAGTGGCCAAGTGGGCCAGAAAATCTTCAATAAATCCGTGGCTTAATTGGTGAGATAATGAAAGGCCCGTACACACTCGGAATTGATGTTGGTACATCGGCCACAAAAGTGCTACTGCTAGATAATTATGGCGCATGGGAAATGGGTTCTTGGCCTACATCCGAAGGCGTGTGGCCGAATCTCAAAGAATGGTTGAATGGCCGCGGTGATTCGGTCGTTAGAGCTGGAATTACAGGGCACGGACCTTCAGCGATTGTGATTCGTGATGGTGCGGTTATTGGCAACCAAATTTCATGGTTTGATAAGATTCCAGAAGATTGTATTCGCGATGTGGAAAATGACCACATTTTACCGCCAACCCGTGCTTGGGTTCCATCTCGCTTAGCCCAATGGGAAAAGGAGAATGGCCCGATAGGTGATGGGGTGGCTTTGCAACTCAAAGACCTGTATAACTGGGAATTAACTGGAGTGGTTGCGCGTGATACACGCTCCATGCGGGGATATTCCGGTGAAGGAAATTTCTTCAATCCTGATGAGGTAATTGGGCAGGTAAACTCGGCGGGTTCGGAGATTTCAGGAATCGTAATTGGAGCCGAGATCATCTGTGGCTGTGACGATTTAACCGCTGGTGTCTTGGGGCTAAATGCCCTTCAAGGAGATTTGTTTAATCTCGCAAATACTAGTGAGCATGTTGGCCTAGTTGGTGGTGAGCCTTTAGAAGGATTAAGTTGGTTGCCGGCGCTTGGAAAGTTGCCTACACTTTGCTACAATGCGACATCAACTGGCGGCCGAACTTTGGGGGAAAAGTTCGGTGTATCAGCGAGTTCAGAAGCGGTGAAAACATTCATTTCCCAATTGGAAAATGAAAAAAACCAGGACAAAGGCGAATTAATTGACTCAATCGGAGATAAGTCAAATTTAGGCCCAGCATGGCAAGCGATTTCGGAATTGAATAAACCAATTCAAGCAATACAAAAAAAGTTCCCAGATGGCTCAATGTTGATTGGCGGGGGCTTGGCATTAATTCCACAAATCGTTGAATCTAGAGGGGCCGTTCTCAGGGCGGGTCAAGAGGTCAGTGTTTTGGGGGTGGCGAGGTTGGCGCAACGTCCTTTGGCTGTGATATTTGGTGCAGGTAAAGTGGGCCGGGGATTTTTGGCCCAACTATTATTGCGAGCAGGGTGGAGAGTTCACTTTGTTGACTCCAATTTAGAACTGGTACAGGCGCTCAAGGAGGGTAGTTACGCTATCAGTAATTTAGCCACAGGTGAAGTAGAGGTGATTACAGAATATACTGTCTCAAATGGTGAATGGAGGTTGGAAGAGGCATCACTCATTCTTACATCATTAGGTGCTAACGGATTAGCGAATTGGGCCCAATCCGTTTCTGATTTGGATAGGGATATTGACATTATATTGGCAGAGAACCATCCCGCTCCCGCCAAACTGGTAAGGCAGCACATCAGTAGCTCAAAAGTCGGAGTCGCCCAGGCACAGGTATTACGTTCCTGTATTGAACCAACAGAACAACAGGTAGCAGATTTTGGTCCCCTAACTGTCCAAGTTCAAGACCATTGGACATTACCTCTTGATGCTGATTCTCTGGTAAATCCAGACTTGGTGGAGGGAGTTGAAGGCTTCGTCGCTACCGCCAATTTTTCAGTTGAGTTGACAAGAAAATTGTACACCTACAATGCCATCAACGCGGCTGTTTGCTATCTTGGGGCAGAAAGAGGCCATATTTGGCTGAGTGATGCTGCTAATGACTCTGAAATAGCAAATTTAGCCACTCAGGTAGGAGTTGAATCATCGGCTGCTCTGGTTGCGGAATTTGATTTTGATGAGGGCGAACAGCGAGATTGGTCGGGCATGGCTCTGGCCAAATATCAAGATGTAACAATTCGCGACCCGATTGAAAGAAATGCCCGCGACCCGATTCGAAAATTGGGTTTGCATGACCGAATCTTGGGCCCACTTCATTTGTGTATCAAACACGGTTTGCCTCATGAGGCATTAATTCAAACAATGAAGAGCGCTCTCACATACAGAGAGCCAAGCGATTCTGCAGCGATACAATTGGAATTGTATGTTGATGATTTTGGAGCGTGGGGAGCGCTACAAAAGGTTGCAGTTGGACTCGACGAATCTCTTGCCAAATACGTTGGTAAGTGATTTTTACGGATTTGGTCAATAGAATTGATAGGTAAGCCGGTTAAACGAGCGGCATGGCGAAGAAGAGGCGGGTGAAGAAGAGCGGGCCGGGCGGTCCTCCAAGCGGACCACCATCGGGCCCTCCTAGTTCTAAATCGGGCCCACCTTCAAGAGGACCTCCTAGTGGTTCTTCGCGAGGCCCTCCAGCATCTACAAGGCGAGGACCGCCAGGATCTTCCCGAGGTCCTCCAAGTGCAGAATCCAGCGGTCCACCTAGCGGCCCATCTAGTGGTCCACCGGGTTCGGGCCCCAGTCCACCATCAGGCCCACCAGGATCAAGTTCGGGAGGCCCACCTTCAATGCCACCCGCTGGTCCACCTACTAGCACAGTTCCAATCGATTCCGAAGAAGATGATGTCGGTGCTGAAGAAGACAATGTTGAGCAAATCGAACAACACGATGAAGAAGAATCTGATGAGAATGAAGATGAAGAAGATGCTCTCAATTCAGATGACGAGGATAGCGAAGAAGATAGCGCAGAATCCATCGAAATGGATGATGCGTTAGCAATGGTGAGTGCAACAACTCCAAGCGGTCCGCCATCCGGACCTCCATCCGGACCTCCGTCCGGACCTCCATCCGGCCCATCCGGCAGCCCTCCCTCGGGCCCAAGCGGACCTCCAGAAGCCCTAGACATGGCTGCTGCATTCGGTGCTATTGGCATGACACCCTTGGGTGAAGGTGGCGATTCAACGGAGGAGGAAGAAGTCGGCGATGAGCCAGAAGTAGAATCCGAATCAGAAGCAGAAGCAGAAGCAGAAGCAGAAGCAGAACCTGAAGAAGAGGAACCCGAGTTAGCCGGACCTACAGTTGAGCATATTCAAGCAGACCCGCGCGACGAAGTTGAGATTGAAGTCGTTGAAATTGGTG
>CAUZFJ010000026.1:0-10315 GCA_963579105.1 Candidatus Thalassarchaeaceae archaeon | reverse complement strand
GCCGACTGTGATATTCAAAACCAATGGGCGTGTCGGCTTGCTTAGCGCCAACGTTGCATAGCTGGTAGTGCTCCTGATTTGTAATCAGGTGGTCGGGAGTTCAAATCTCTCCGTTGGCTCCAATTTCGTACTAATTTATGCCACCAACTGCGATTTGAACCCCTTCGGGAGTGCTTCAGGATGCTGCGCATCCTTGGCATCCTCAACCTTCCTTCGTAAATTATGAAAAAATTTCTGCTCAGTAGAGGATTGAGGATTCACATCTCCCCGTTGGCTCCAATTTCGCACTTCCCCCACCATTAAGGAAAGAGGGGTTTTTTATTAAAATGCAGAAAAAAAAGCAATTATTTCTGATAATTATAATCCTGCTGTACTTGTTGATATCCTTCCCAACCTTGCTGAGTTTGACCACCCTGTTGCATCTGTTGCTGCTGCCACCACGCAATCTGTTCAGGAGTCCACTGTTGCTGAGTTTGCATGCCTTGAGCCTGAGATTGTTGCCACTGTGCAATCTGCTCCGGTGTCCATTCCTGATTTTGATTATATTCAGCCTCAACAACAGCAGTGGCATCACCTTCCTCGTCGAACCAATCTTGCTTTGGTGCTCCTCCAGCCCGCATTCCAATTACAACAACAGAACCTAATAGAATCAGCAAACCAATAAGAATAATTATCCATTCTATGGAAAATCCTTTCTCATTCAAATCTGCAAGTAGCCCTGTATCGGCCGGTTGAATCACTGTAACAACGTCCCCAGTTGCAACCTCATTATCACCCATTTTCACCACTATGAAGTAATGACCTACTTTCTCAGGTACCCAGTCAATTTGTGCTTCGCTAGAGCCGCCTGGATCAACCCCCACAGTCACGTAAACTGGTGTGATTGCCCTGACCACACCTTCGGAATCAACCTCGTTAAGAGTTAGTTCTGCTACCCCATATACCTCACCTAAATTATGGACCAATACAGTGACCATAACCGTGTCACCCAACTCAATTTCACCACTTCTTGAGTAACTTAAGTCAGCATCTTCCACCAATAAATCGGCTTGCAGTTGCTGTATATTCCAAGACGCGAACGGACTTCCTGCAGAATTAAATTGAACATCAGACACCATCTCATTTCCAACCATGTCTTTACCGGTAATCCACGCATGTAAAGTGAGTTCTTCGGCAAGCATTACTGCTGGTATCACAGATTGCAACTCAAGTGTTGCTCTCACAGGAATTGCCTCGCCCGCTGGGTTGTGTGCTGGTAAGAATACTGTGCTTTGGCCGCTGGTGATTTCATCACCGTAAGGATTTGAGCCATGCGTGACTACCCAATTTAATCGAACTGTATCAATGTCAAGTTGTTCAAACTCTTTTACCTGAATTTCCACCACTAAAGATGAGAGCGTAGAGACTTGAATCTCACTTCCAATCCTAGGTCCTACTACATCTATTGGGATTGGAGGGTTGTCATCAACAGTGATGTAAAGAATTGTCAAACCTGTATCCGTAACATCTCTTGCTTGAGCGGGTATTTCTGTTAGTTCAAAGGTTAGAGGGATGACGTTACTGGCTTGTTGTGGTGCCTTCACGGTAGCGATCCACCAACCATTTTCTGTACGAACTGTTGAGCCCTTATCGTCAAGCAGAACTTTGACTTTCATTTCATCTGTGGGTAAATCGCCAGTTGGAGAAAATGAAACCTTACCTGAAATTGTAATGTTGCTATTTGGTGCAACCCACGCGCCGCTTGCTGACCTTGTGCCTTCTG
Organism: Candidatus Thalassarchaeaceae archaeon; assembly: GCA_963579105.1. Taxonomy (GTDB): domain Archaea; phylum Thermoplasmatota; class Poseidoniia; order Poseidoniales; family Thalassarchaeaceae; genus MGIIb-Q1. The sequence goes on along the minus strand of CAUZFJ010000026.1, from coordinate 8,553 downwards.
ATAATTCAACCAAAATGCTATCAGGCTCAACTTGCAAATCAGTGGAAAATCGCCACCGTAGTTCTGGCAGTGCCAACCAATCACCCTGTCCAGCACGGTCAACTACTTCGATGTCTGGCTCTCTCCTCAAGTCACCCTCGTCGGGTAAATCCCATCCAAGTTTGAAGTCAATTTGAATATACATATCACTGGTGAATGCATCAAGATTTCCCTCACTCGCACGCACATCACAATTGATTAATTCCATGTGTTGGCTGGATGTTGTACACTCGCCTCCACTAGCGTTCCAGCGGATTTGAAGTTGGTCTGAAAGTGAATTACCGGCCAAATTAAGGCTAATATGGTCAATATCTGAAAATCCGTTTGCCTCCTCAAATGGAATAATTAGCCCATAAGTGGGTGAAGGATGAAGCCAATCTCTCGGGCCACCAACCCAACCTGCGCCGATTCGAGTTATGCTCGGTGCTTCATCGGTCATTAGTTGATAGACAAATAAATGGGCGCCTGCTAATGAACTACCCCCATGGGTAATGCTGTTACCAGCAGGGTCAGAACCGGTCAAATAACCTGCAATTAAATGACCTTCAAGTCCAAAGGTATCATCAAATGTGAAGGAATAATTGCCTCTATTTATTGTAAGATTATCTGGAATCATGATATTTTGCGGCTGGAATTCATTGGCATCAATTTCACCGTCACCATCGATATCATCTTGCCACTCTCGCCACAACATGAGGGTTACATCCGTTGGTAATACTGGCATATCATACAACTCAAAGGTCAGAGTTTGGGAGAGGGAAGGCTCGAGATGGTCATGGGCTTTCACACTTTGAGCGATTACTTGAGGCGACCTTGAATCAATTTCAAAACTGCGGTTGAGAACTATTGTAGTCATGTCATCGCCGCCAACCAATGGCGTGAATTCTACTGCATACTCAACGTCACCAGTAGCCAGTGGTGTCCTTGTTGTGAAGGTGGCAACACCTTGATTCAACTGATTTGTTTGGGCTTTTACAATCCCATTCTCAAGCAATCTGACCTCAATGTCGCCACTTCGTGGTGCGAACATCGCCTCTAATCCTTCAAAACCGAATTCTACATCTACTGAAATATCGGAATCTGCCTTTAGATAGGATGTCTCATCTGCAATTGCGATTCCAAGGTCGTTCACTACCCTCCAATCGGTGATTTTCATGTCATTCTCGACCCCTTGAGAAGGGCCAACGCCAAACATGTGAACCCATGGTAAACTGATCAATCCGTCAGTCATTACACCGCGTAAAGTCAAGGTCACCAGTTCTTCATCATCCCACGAAGCATTCAGTGTAAAGCGCAGAGTGGGGTTCAATTCGCAGCAAATCCCAGGCCCGCTTGCACCAACTGGTGTTGAATAAGGACCTGTATCGAAAATTGCAGGTAGTATTATCGCCGAAGAATCACCCTCTATAGTATCGGCTGGAAGGGGGGATGCGCCAAGCCAAACCGTGTAGGTGACTGCATTATTATCACCTACCAAGTCGTATCTCAATGCCGCTAATTCGCCCTGATTTATGGTTAAATTGTGTTCGAATTCAAACATCTGCCAAGATGGCGTTAAGGTCGCTGAAAGGTTGGCTGCTGATTCAAGTGAAATTGTTGTAGCCAAACCTGTATTCAATTCTCTCAAGGTGACTTCCATGGAACCGAGGTAAGTCCAACTCATTGACAAAGGTAGAGTTAGCCAGCCATTGGTAGCAGTCATGCTTCCAGCAAGATTGTTTAGACCTAGAATGAAATCTGATTCCGGCTCAAATTGTAATAATGCCGAAGGCGAATGTGGAATTGCAATTCCACCGAACCTAATCCCGCCAGCTAAAGCATCCAACATCATTTCTGCAACCACGTATTCCACGCCACCTTGGCTGTAAACAGGCTGTGAAATCGCTAATTCAGCAACTAAATTTGCTTTATCTGCATCTTCAACCTTCAAAGTACGGGATTCAGCCCCACTGCCAAAAGTCCAGGATGACAATACATTGTTGCCTATCAGTAACTGGATTTGCAAATCTGAAACTCCGGTTGACAATTCCGGACTTATCTCAAAGGAAAAGTCACCGGTTGAATCCTTTGGAATCCATAACTCAACATTGTGCTGGTTGGGATATTTCAAATCTATTGAGCGATTTCCATTTGCAAGGACATCTTGCCAACCCCACGTGCCAATTGAATCGTTGGTGAGGCCCCATTCCTCATTGCCGTCATTGCCCAAATCAATGAGCGGTGATTCTGGCAGACCAGAACCATGTAATTCCACCTCAAATCTTTGCAAATCAAAAGATTGACCTTGGCCTATCCACCGGAATTGGATTGAATGCACCCAACTGTCTAGGTTGGTCAAACCGCTTGTTGGCATTGTTACCCAAGGACCACCATCAATAGTTGCTTCCAAGTGACCTCCACCAGTCACTGTCAAGGCTGTCGTAATCCGACTGATTGGACGCCGAGACAGGAACGTCGGCGAGTACGCCTCGCCATCACCAACTACGCTATCACCATCCCAACTACAGGCTACCAGAGTCCAATCTGAAGGGCTGTCATCAAAACTGTTGACAAAACGCCCCTGAATGTGCACCCCATTCACTTTGGTGACACTACCTGTGCCCATCGCTTCCAAAGTCACCCTGAGACGTATTGTCGGATGCTTTTGCCAGTCAATGCCACCTAAATCAGCCCAAACACCTTGGCGCTCGGAAAAACCATCAATCGGTGTGTCATTTGAACCATCAAGAACTGACCAGGTAACAGCATTTGAAGGTGCATCTGTGTCAATACTCATCACACCATATGGGCCGGGAAGTGAACGGAAATTTGCATTGGAAGCATTTGGACCAAAGGCGGGGGTCGTCCAGTTGCCTTCGCCACCGGGTTTTGTCAACCTCACATCGTCAACAAACCACCAATCACAACAGGTTCCAGAACCATGTGAAAGTCTGAATCTAAATTTGAAATTTGTGTGGAATGCATCATTTGGCAAATTAAATGCAACATTTCTCGGAGTGTAATATGGATATCCAAGCCCCGCGTTGAAGTATGTGATTTGACCCCAACTCCCACTTGATTTGATATATTCAACAAACATGTGTTCGCTAGAGTCTGGATCCTCACCACACCCTGACTGACCTTCACGCATCCAAAAGGAAATCTGACCGTTGGAGAGAGAAGAGAGGTCTATCTGATTGGAAGTGACACTCACAGAACCATGCCTGACGGTTAATGAGCGCGAACTAGTTCCGTTGGTCCCACAAGACATGGTGTTTATTCGCCCATAATTTGTGTTTGATGAAGTCCAACCAGTTGGGAGATTAGTGGAACCTTCAAAACTCCAGTATTCATCAATTGCTGAAACCTGTAATCCCGATGAGTTGTAGTCCACACCCTGGGATGTAGCCCCAGTTTGATTGAAGTCATTTGGAGCAGTGAAGGATATTCCTTCGCTACGAGGTAGGGCTGAGGGCGCTAACTCAAGACTGAGGTTTCGAACCGCTTCACCCTCTGGAACTTCAATTTTGAAAGAATTAGTTACTGCGTTGGGATGGCTGTTAATGGTCACCACTTCTGTAGAATTCAAGGATGCAAAACCATGAACACCGGCTTTCTCAAGTTCTCCTTGTTGGGCCGTCCTTCCGGAAAGGTCGGGGTTGAACGCAACTAATGATGAAGTGAACATTATCATTGTCAGAACGATTGCACAACGCTTCATGGGATGCCCTCCTCTCTACGGACGATGGATGGTCCCTATAGTCAACTTTGCCCATAGGGCAACACGAGTGAGCGCGTTAAATTGTAGATGGGTGGATTCATAATTAGAGACCTGTAGGATGGTTCGGCGGCGGGATTCTGTCGCAGTTGTGATTGCTGTGGATTTAGGCCGCCTTGAGGATACCTTTCTGCCTGCGGAGAGCAAGAAAAAAACCGGTTCCGACACGATTTTTGCTTGGTATGGTAGATATTTGCAAGCCAAGGCACTTGGCGAACCAGCAATTAATGGCACAGTTGGTAGCCTGCTTGAAGATGATGGGACACTTGCTGTCAACAGCGTTGTAATGGATTCACTTCGCAAACAATCTGATGTTGATTTTTCATCGTATGCACCACTTTCTGGATTGCCCGATTTCAAAAAATTAGCCACTGAACTTGCAGTTGGTCCTCGGCTTGCTAGCCTCCTAGATATCGGCTTACACAGTAACTCGGTTGCAACCCCTGGCGGCACTGGCGCACTCTACCTCTCTGCAAGAACAATGCTAGCGGTTGGTGATACGATTTTATTCCGTTCTCGACGCTGGTCTCCTTACGATACTTTGGCGGCAGAATGTGGATTGAAGATTGCAGAATGGCCAATTCTCAACGATGGTGATGGCCACGAAAAAGTAGATTTGCCTGCACTTGAATCAATACTTGAAAACTTAGCAACATCTCAGAAAAGAGTTCTTTCTTGGCTCAACGATCCAGCTCACAACCCGACTGGAATTTCACTAGATTCTGAGGGGAGAGATTTGGTTTTAGACGCGTTTCTAAATTGCGCAAGAAATCACCCTGATATTGGAGTCACATTATTCCTCGACACGGCTTATGCTGTCTACGCAGACGAACCGTACGGATGGTCACAAACCATACACAAAAAGTTCTCTTGGGCGGGGTGGCCCGAAAATTTGCTTATTTGTTGGGGTTTTTCGGCTTCAAAATCCCATACAATTTATGGCCTTAGATGTGGAGCAATTGTGTTCTTACATCCTTCTGAGGACTATGTGCACCGGCTTAGCGAGGTTTGTGCAGTTACAGGGCGAGGGACCTGGTCTCTCGCTCCTCGACTTCCACAGTCTGCACTCATCTCAATTCACACTAGTGAATCAGAGGCGCACGCGTGGGGAGAAGAAAAATCCAGATTGAAACAATTGCTTGCTGAGCGGCGAGCAATTTTCAATGTCGAAATGGCAACATCCGATTTACCATTGATGCCATCCGATGATGGATATTTTGCCTTCATTCCGTGTGATGACCCTGTTGCGATGGCTGAAAAGGCATCTGAATCTCAATTATATGTAGTCCCACTTAAAGGTGGAGTTAGAATTGGTATTTGCTCTATTAGTAGCACTCAAATGGAGCGAGCAGTAGAAATCCTCATTGATACGTGGCACAGTCTTAACAAATGAGGTGGCGAAATGGCCGGCAACACTCGGACTAACATGTTCATCACGGCTTGGTTATGCATGATACTTGCATCCGGCGTGATATTCGCTAGCCCAGCATATATTGCAATCGGCGCGCCGATTGGGTTGGCGGGCGCAGTTATGTTTATGCTAGCATTCGCCCGAATTGAAGAACCTAAACCAATGAGCAAGAAGGATATTCGCGATTGGAGCCCAGATGTTGGAGAATTACCTCAAGGTGCAGAAGGGAGTATCATGTACAGAATTGATACTACTTTAGACGAACCTGTACGAACCAGTGTTTTGTGTGGCAAATGTGGTGAGTTAAATTGGGTGGACGGAAAAAGGCCTCAATCTTTTATTTGCCCTGGTTGTGATACCTTGTTGTGGGATAAACCTGAAGATGAAGATGAAGAAGAGGGAGAAGACGCACGAAAAAATGAGCCAAAAGTTTCCCCAAACGAACTCGAAGGGTTACTAGGCGATGAAGAAGAGTGAATAATCACCATCTCATCTCCAATTGATTCAAGGCATTCCGGCTTTCCCAACACATTGGAGGCAGCCGTATGGAGTTGACAAACAACGAGCGGCGAATGCTGAAAGCGATGCTTGCTGAGCCCTCACAAGTTTGGGAATTAGCACCCCTTCTCGAATCCTGTGGCTGGGATGACCAAGCCCACGTTGCTGGTGCAGGCGGCTCACTTGCTGAATCTGGCTTAGTCGAACAAACTGAAGAGCGGAGCAAAATTTGGCGCCTTGCCACCGAAGGTCAAGCTGCTGCTGAAAACGGCCTGCTTGAACAGAGAATATGGGATTGGCTATCACAACAAGAAGGCCAAGTTGGCATGAAAGAATTGCAATCATCTGACGTCGTTGAAAGGCGAGAGTCAGGAGCCGGAATCGGCCTACTGAAAGACCTTGGTATCCCATTAGAGAGCGGCCAATTTGTGGTCCCTTCAACAACAGGTGCAATTACTGCAACCTTGGAAATGCGCACCGCCTTTATCTCTCAACTTTCTGATGCAGGTGGAGCTGGCACACTAGAAAACGACCTAGATAATTCGCAAATTGACTACTTCGCCGCCCGCAAAGGAATCATCACTTCATCAGAAGAGGCTGTCAGGACTTGGAAACTTAGCACTGAAGGTAGAGCGGTAAAAGACTCAGACCTTGAGGAACGACTTTTGGTAGCTGACATTACCCCTGAACTTCTGCAAGGCGAAGAATGGCGCTCAGCCGACTTCAAGCCATACGATGTTAGCCGTGAAGCCCCAACTCCACAAGTTGGAAAAGCTCATCCAATGCAAGCATTAATCGAGAGAATTCGCGCCATTTTCCTAGAAATGGGCTTCACTGAAATTGATGGCGATTATGTCACAACTGCCGGCTGGAACATGGATGCGTTATTCATTCCACAAGATCATCCAGCAAGAGAAATGCAGGACACTTTCTATCTTGATAACCCGGAATCTGTACCTCTTCCTAGTGAAAGAACCCAACAATGGGCGGATGTGCACGAAAGCGGAGGAGAGACTGGTAGCGCAGGTTGGGGAGGGGAATTTTCATCTGAAATCTCAGAGAAAGGAATGCTACGCACACATACCACCGTCAACACAGTACGTCATTTAGAGGAGAATCCCGACAAACCTTGCCGTGTCTTTAGCATCGGTAGAGTGTTTCGCAAGGAAAGCATTGACCGAACCCATCTACCAGAGTTTCACCAGATTGAAGGGATTATCATGGAGCCAGGAGCAAGCCTACCCATGTTGGTAACTACTCTCAAAGAGTTCTATACAAAAATGGGTTACCCCGAAGTTCGAGTACGCCCTGCTTATTTTCCATACACCGAGCCAAGTATGGAAGTTGAAGTCAAATGGCGTGGCCAATGGCTAGAGTTAGGTGGGGCTGGAATTTTCCGCCCCGAAGTGACTGAACCTTTGGGGGTGCAATGGCCGGTTTGTGCATGGGGCATGGGGCTTGAGAGATTGGCTATGTTGGTGCTTGGTCTAGACGATATACGCCAACTATACATCTCAGACTTAGAATGGCTCAGTGAGCAACCTATTCTTTGAAACGGATGTTATGTTCACTTGCGTCGGATTAAACCAAAGCCAGAGAATAGCAATGCCATTAGAGTCAATGTGATTGACAAATCAACCCACATCGGAACTGTCTCGACCTCTATTTGTTGCTCAACATCTACCACATCATAACCAAGAACTTCAGCATTGAATTCGTATGACCTGCCACCCGGTCCAGGAGGTCCTTGCCCCCCACCAAGAGATTGGCCGCTAACATCTGCTACTCCATGATAGCATAGTAAGAAGTAAGGGAAACCGATCATTCCAACCGTGTTTCCATTTGTATCCGTAACTGCTGTTGGAGAACCAGAAACAGGGGTACTGACGTAATGATAAATTCCTTCAGGAAATTCAGGTGTAGGTCCAAAACGACCATTGCATTCGTCAAGATCTCCGACACCATCTGCATAGTTCCAGTCATCAATTCCATTGTAACCTTGGTCACCTCCATCTTGGGTTCTCTCAATCACATATGATGAACTAATAGTTCGAATTGTCTGTCCATCATCATCAAATCCATACATGCCATAGATAGGAAATCCATCAAACGCCCACCCTACTATCGGGCTATGTTGGTTAGTTGGAATTTTTGACATGTCATAATCGCTCATCTCCTCGTTAGTCCCAGGCTCCCAATAGATGCAGTTTGCATCATAATGGTAGTGGTATCCATTTGGTCCAGCAGAATGACCAGCACACCAACCGAGTTCAATCGGTTGGCGATCTTCGTTGAAATAATCAAAGTGAAGGGCAACGGCATCTCCACCTGGCCCTTCTTCGGGCCCATAGATTGGAACACCGTTGACACCAATTGCTACAGCACCACGGTCAGGAGCGCATTCCCACCTTCCAGCAGCTGCTGGGCAATTAGTTGAGGAATGTCCTCCAGTTGTGTCATTCACTGGATTCATGGTGATATAGGCGGTGTAATCCATCTCATCTGCACAGCATCCAAGTGTGCTTAAGAAATCATGATTTGGGATTCCGTTTGATTCCATTACCATCTTGTTATTTTGCTCTGAAAAACTGACCTCGCACTGGAACCAAGGACCTGAGCCACCTCCACCAGCGGAATTTACGCCGTTGTTGTTGGCCCTGTTACTACCATAGTAATCCTCATTGAAATCCTTGACCCATGGACCATTTCCATTAGTACAAACCCAACTATCAGTCTTGTCATATTCGTTAACCTCACAACCAACTGCGTCAACTATTGTCCCAGGCAATGTGTTTGGGCATTGGTCAAGAGAATCTTGAACTCCATCACCATCTTGGTCTTTCTGAGA
>CAUZFJ010000025.1:0-10325 GCA_963579105.1 Candidatus Thalassarchaeaceae archaeon | reverse complement strand
TGTGTTGACTACCTTGACCAAGACTTGGTATTCAGCCACCTCAACAAAGGTGACATGAATCTAGGAGACACAACCACTGCCGCATTCACTCTGTTCGATGAGATGGGTGTTGATGTTGCTTACCTCGGTAGAGATTTCATGAAATGTTGTGGCCATGACCAAAAATGGCAGGGCATGGATGATGTCGCTGAAAAATTGAAGACTTTCAACAAGAAGAAGTTGGAAGAGAGTGGTATTGACACACTGGTAAGCAGTTGTGCTGAATGTTTCCGCACATTTGCAATGGATTATGAACTAGAAGGCATCAAAGTAATGCACACTACTGAATATCTCAAAGAAGCTGGATTTGATGTTGAATTGACTTCCAGTTGCCCCAAGACCGTGACTTTCCATGACCCGTGCAGGCTTGGCCGGCAAATGGACATCTATGATGAGCCGCGGGAACTCATAGAAAATGTGAAGGGAATTGAATTAGTTGAGATGGAACATCACCATGATGATGCATTATGCTGCGGCGTTTCAAGCATGATGTCATGCAATGAAGATAGCCGAACTCTCCGCGTTGAACGATTTGAAGAAGTGATTGAAACCGGTGCTGAAATGATGATCACTTCCTGCCCCAAGTGCGTAGCGCACTTTGAGTGCCTCAAATTCGAAGGTGACCCGAGTTACAACTTTGAAATTCTGGATGTGGTTTCATTCCTTGCTCGTCAAGTAGATGAGAAGAATGCACTAGGTCAAAGTGCATCAGAAGTGCTGCAAACTGCCCCATCAGACGAAGTTATCGCTTGATGAATTATACTCATCAACGATTTTCATAGAGCGTAAGCAGGTTGAAAGTAGAAAGCCCTGAGGATGTAATCAGATGAGTCAGCTTGATGATGTCAAAAAACGCCGCCAACTTGAGGCAGCCCGCATCAAACAACGCTTATCTGAAATGTACGAAAAAAACGCTGAAGAAATCCCTGAGGGTGAAGATGTCGTAGCATTCGTCAATGTAGACCAGTGTATTGGATGTGACCAATGCCTAATCGTTTGTGATGATGATGCAATAGAACTTTACGACGCCCCTCTAAGAAACTCTCTTTTACATGTTGAAGTGAACAAAAAAGCAAAAATTCTCAGAGATCCTTGCACCGGTTGTAGACTCTGTGTTTTGGCCTGCCCCACAGATGCGATTATCATGATAGATCGGTGAGCATGTGAGTGAAGAGAAAGACCCTGTACGCTTTGGTGCCGAGTTTGGCCCCTATCGCTCACAGCACCACAAGGGAGTGACCCTTTCAACATTCAAGACCCTAGTGTGGGTCTCAAACATAGGTGGCTTGCTGCTCGTTGTTGTCGCATTGGAAATGATGATTGTACAACAGAGATTCTACTGGGGATTAGCCGCGATGATTGCCGGAATAGTAGTTGCACTTTTCCCATCAAATTACGAAATAGTTGGTATGGAAAAGGAAGATGAAACAACTAGTGATGAATCGGCAAACGAAGATGAGTCTTGAATTGTGAAACAATCAAAGACTCGCCAAATAATCAGCGGTTAATGCAAGCAATGATGACACGTCAAATTGACACACCTCTTGGACCAATGATTGCTGAAGCAAGCGAATTAGGATTAACTAAACTACATTGGTCGAATGAATCAATCAGCACCAGTAAAACTAGAAGCGACCATCTCGATTGTACTGAACAATGGGTGGCTGCTTATTTTTCAGGTGCAAATGCACCTGAACCAATTCTTGATTTTACAGGTTTAACTGATTTTAGACAACACATTTCCTTGAGCCTACAAAGAAATGTACGGTTTGGCCAAATTACGTCCTATGAGGACTTAGCGAAGAGTGCGGGAAAAAACGGGGCCAGTCGAGCGGTTGGCTCAACTATGGCAAAGAACCCGTGGACTCTCCTAGTGCCATGTCATCGCGTCGTGAAATCAGATGGTAGTTTAGGAAACTACTCCGCAGCAGATGGCATCAAAACCAAGGCTTGGCTACTCAATCATGAGAAACGACTGAAGTGAGTTCAGCGAGTTCAGAACCCATCGCTAACATTGCCAACTCGGCAACTAAAGCATGCCAACTATCTACACGTTCCAGAATCAAATCCCCGCCCTCCATCTTAGATATATCATCTGGTTGGAAAAAAATAGTAGATGGCGTATTCAAGTTTGCCATCACACCCTTCTTTGGATTAGCCCGGTAAAAAGTTGAACAACTGTGCCCCCCTGCGCCATAGATGCATGGTTCTATCACATAACCATCAATTCTCAAATCCGTAGGAACACCTTCTTGAATTAAGAAATCAATTGCTTCTGAGCCACCTTTGCCGTAGGTCAACTTGTTGACTTTGCGATTTGACAGGTTCAATAATTGCTCACCACTGCGAATCTCAAGAATTCCAAGACCGTATGTACCCGAATCGTTCTTGACGAATAATACCGGGTCACCCTCAATGCCGTAGTCATCATACTTTGTTTTCAAAAATTGCAAAAATGAATCAACTTGAGCCGCCAATTCAATTAGACATGATTCTTTTTCAAGACATTTATCTTCGCTAACAAACCAATGTGTGCCAAGCAGCCAAGGGTCAATATCTAGGATTTTTGCAGCCTTGTCTATGAATGGTTGAGCAAACCGAAAATGGTTTGATTTTCTACGCTGATACCACCCCATTGCTTGGGGCGGTGCAACAGGGATTCCACCAATTCCTTCTAATAGGCCCTGGCTCAAATCGTTATTCAAAATTACCAAATCAGGAGTTTCCCCTAATACCAACAACTCGCCATCAGCGGTTGTATGAGAGAGTTTTAGAACCCCGGTTAACCCTTCAACCGTTTCTAATCCATTCAAATCTGGGGAACCCACGGTAACTTGTATTTCACCCTGTGAAAGTAATAGTTGTAGAGTAATTAGATTCTCAACATAGCCTTTGTTTCTTGTATGCCCTTCTGGCCAAATATGTAGTGAAGAAGCGTTTGGATGCTCATCTTTCAACCACTCTCCCAATCGCTCTGCCAAATGAGGTCGGTCAGGCGACCCTACATTATTGAATCCAGCAGGGTATGCATTTGCATCAACAGCCGCAACTTTCCACCCAGCATCCCTGATATCAACTGAAGCGTACAAGGGCATAGGAAGCTTTGCCCTCTCTTCGGCGAAAAACAGTGATAATTCCTCTCGTTTTGACTCTAACTTCTCAGATAATTCAGAAAGCAAATCCGGGCCATCATATTCAGTCATCATCAACACCTCATCAAAAATCTTCTAGCAAGTCCCAAAGCCCCTTGTTTTCTCTACCGAGGCCACCATCAATTATGTGTAGTGATTCAAAGAGTCGCAACCCAATTACCATATCCGGTTGAGTTTTGAGTATTCTCTCCAAGTTAGGATAATTTGCGGCCCATTCATTTGCGTGTGGCATCAACTCAGTCATCAGTTCACTCAGAAGAGTTGGTGTTGTTGCAGTGCCTGCTGGAAGTTTCGGTCGGTTAACAATTGACTTAGGAAGGTCGGTCAATGCTGCTGCCGCCCTCAATGCAAGTTTCTCTTGCTGCCCACGAACACGCCAATCAAGGGGGATTGTGCTTGATGCTTGACGATGGGCCGCTCCCAAAAAAGGAACTCTGACCTCTAGCCCATGTGCCATGCTGTGTCGGTCAACGAGTCGCAACTGAAAGTTAGTTAGTTGACCGTGGTCCATTTCAAATTGTAGAGTACTTGTCAAATCTGAATATATCTCAGTGGGGTTATGCTTTTTACCTCTCCAAGGTTGAGCAGCACCTTGTGCTTCTACTGCTGAAATGTCGTTTACAAGATGGTCCGCAAAAGGATGACGGCTAGCAGATAGTCGAGCAGATATCAACTCTTGATGGCCTACTAAATCCCTATAGCGCGGATAACCTCCGTGTAGTTCATCAGCACCTTGACCGCATAATCCAACCCTAACAGAGGATGACATTTTCTCAAAAAGAGGTTGGAAAAAAAGGACTGAAATATCAAGATCTTCCCCGTGCCATCCTAATGAAGGCAATGTTCGCCAAAAGCAATCTTCCTCTAATGTTGATGTGTGGTGACCCAAATCAAGCACAGCACAAACATCTTCTGCGGCTCGGTAATCTGGGTTATCCTCATTCTCTGCAACTGTCCAACATTCCGGAACAGGCTGCCCAGCCTGTGCCGCAGCCTTGTGGGCAAGTCCTGCGACCATGCTTGAATCCAAACCACCAGAAAGAATGATGCCAAGAGGAACATCAGACATCAAACGGTCTTCAATACTGGTACAAAGACTATCAAGCAAATCTTGAGCATCTAACTCGGAATTCCACATACTGCCTGGTGTGACTCGCTCAGAAGTATAGGTTGCAACACCTGTCAGTGTTGCCCGACCCTCTGAATCAAGAGACCAAGTTTCAATAGTTGCAGGCGCTACTTGAGAAACCCCTTCGAACAAAGTGGTTTCATCAAGAGAATACTCGAAAGCCAACCGCGCTAACATCGCATTCTCATCCATTTTTGATACATAATCTGGATGAGCGCGGAATGCCTTCGCTTCGCTCGCCACAAGAAGTTCTCCAGATGGCGTCAAAGTTCGCAATAAGGGTTTGACACCGAGAGGGTCTCGGCAAAGAATCAATTCTTGCCGTCTAGAATCCCAAATAGCAAATCCCCAGATACCATCCAACTTGCTTACCCAATCAACATGTGCAGTTGCCGGATTGTTGGCCTCAGTAGCACCTGAAGTTCTCCTCAAGAAACCAGAAACTGATGAGCGAGGTGGGTCTACTGGCACTGACTTACTAGAATTATTGTGAATTGCAGAGTAGTGGGCTGCGAGAATAGTCTCTCCATCCCCTTTTGTACGCCATGGATAGCCGGAGTATGCGTTGCGTAAATTACGAAAATTGTAGATTTCGCCATTCTGTACTAGCCAGCAACCATGCTCCGAACCCATCGGTTGGTCTGAGCCTGCTAAATCAACAATTGATAGACGAGAGTGCCCAAGGGAACAAACTTCATCCGCCCAAACTTGAATTCCGTCGGGCCCTCTGTGAGATAATAGATTAGCCATCTCACGAGAGAGTGAGGTGTCGCCAACCCCTAGAATAGCAGTTATACCACACATTCGTACTAACCGAGCAATTCACCCGCTAAAAGACTGTGTGGGGCAATTATTGTTCATCTCACCAGTACACGAACCCGATAACCAATGTTGCGATGAGAGAAACGGCGTAAACAAACACATACAGGCTCTGCGGAGGTGCGTCATCTTGCAATATCTCATCACTCATGTAAATGTCGAAGTGCACTCGGATTTTAACCATAACGCAATCAGATATGTCTGTAATTTCTAGTGTTGCTTTTAGAATAATACTGGTGTATAGATTCACAGACCCAATGAAGATAAGAGTAAGATAACTAAGAATGGAATCAGAACCATCGTGCCGTTATCATCTATCCAACGTAATCGTGGCCATTCAGAGGCCACTTGGATTGGTGGAATTAGCAAAGCAAAAAGGAGCGGTGTATTGAGGTAATTCCATGATAGCATCCATACAGCATAGACTACAATTAACCCACCAATGGCCACAAATTTTGGCTCTTTATCTGCTCGGCGTATTTCACCCATAACTGGGTCACCAAATGCTAATCCAAGCACCAAAGGGGCGCCTAATGCGGCACCCATCACACCAACAAGAGGTGCGAAGGCAAGTGCTATCACAACTGATACTGCGCCCCAGAAAAGAGCGCTCAGTTGAGTTGCTTCATAGGCGCGCTGCCCAAATATCGTAAACCCTATTTTGAGACGGACTAATTCTGCAACGATAATAATCCCCAATACAATGAAAGCAACATTTTGGGGAGTAGACCCCACTTTACCTGCAATTGCTTCACCATGCCAATAGTAAAGCCAGGGAATTATTGCAAGAGAAACATGGGTAATTCTGCGTAGAAGATGACCGGGAAATCCACCTACACTGTGTATAACATGATCTGCTTCGTATGAGTCTTCACTCAGAACTATTCCTTCATCCATGATTACCACCTCAGGTTCTTTTCAACCCACTCTTGTGCCGAATTATCTGAACTCGCAAGGCTATCCAACACCTCGTTTATGTCCTCCCGCGATAGAAGAGCACTATCCCACGCAGTCAATAATCGTTCACGGGCCCGCGCCAATTCTGCACCGGGTTTTGCTGGTAGAGTTCTCAGTTGGTCGGCTAAATCTTCAATTCCTTCTGCAGTTTTAGCAGATGCAAGCAAGACTGGAGGTGGATTACTTGTCACGTCAAGTGCAGAAATGATGTTGGCTGCAGTACGGTCAGAGCCTTCTAAATCTGATTTATTCACAACTATCAAGTCAGCCAGTTCAATCACTCCGGCTTTTTCAGCTTGAACTTCATCTCCTCTTAGAGGGGCTTCAACAAGAACGATTCTATCAGCAACTGATACTACACGGATTTCAGATTGGCCCGCACCAACTGTCTCAATCAGAACGATATCGTAATCACAATGACGCATTACATCCGCTGCTAAAACCACTGCATTAGGCATACCACCGGGTTGATTCCTAGTAGCGAAGGAGCGAACAAACACATTTGGATTATTATCAGCAGATTCCATTCTGACCCGATCCCCCAGAAGTGCACCTCCAGTCAATGGAGATGAGGGGTCTACTGCAATAACGGCGATTTTTAATCCATTAGATGTCCATGTAGTTAGTAATCGGTCAATCAAACAACTCTTCCCAACCCCTGGTGCACCAGTCACACCGATTACAGAACCATCTACCTCACGTGGTGAAAGCCCAAGTGATTCATGACTAACCTCACCATTTTCTACAGCAGTTAGTAACTTTGCCAAACTTCTTCGATTTCCTGAAATCGCTTGTTCAAAGAGGGTTGATGACAATCGTTCACGCTCCGCTAGACCATACCCAGTCCCCACCTTCACCAACCCCAACAGGCTGATTGGTGGAAACTCGGTCAACTACTGCGTCTACAAAATCTGACATCTCGTGCATTTTTGTTCCCGGTCCAAATATCGCCCTCATTCCGGATTCAAACAGAATCTCTCTTTCAGCCAAAGGAATAATTCCGCCACCAAAAACTGTAACATCGTTACAACCGGCTTCAATCAGAAGTTGACAAATTCTAGGGAACAAAAAAGCATGGGCTCCCGATAATGAGGATATGCCAAGCATGTGAGCGTCTTCGTCAAGAACAGTTCGAACAATTTGTTCTGGAGTTCTTCGCAATCCAGTGTATATCACCTCGTGTCCTGCATCACGCAAAGCCCGTGCCACAACCTTTGCCCCTCGGTCATGCCCATCCAACCCAGGTTTGGCAATCACGATACGCATGGCTATCCTCAACCTCGTGGAAATGACTCTACCCTTTCAATTGAGCGCATCCCCTTTTATGAGCCGCCAAATTTCCTGCAATTTTCCGCATAGTCTATTGGCTAGCGTGGTCACCTGCGAGTTGAGCGGGATGGATTCGACTGAGGAAAGACTTGATGATTTGCGCCGGCGTAAGGCAATCGCAGCCGCAGGTGGAGGTGCTCAGAGAGTTGATGTTCAGCACGCAAAGGGCAAGTTGACAGCCCGCGAAAGATTGGAAATGTTGCTAGATGAAGGTACATTTCAAGAAATTGATTCACTAGTTGAACACCGCTGCCGTGACTTCGGTATGGACCAAAATGTAATTCCTGGTGATGGTGTTGTCACTGGACACGGATTGATTAATGGACGACCAGTCTTTTGTTTTGCCCAAGATTTCACAGTTTATGGTGGAAGCCTTGGAGAAATGCACGGACTAAAAATTTGCAAAGTTCTCGATATGGCAATGAAAACCGGCGCCCCAGTAATCGGTCTCAACGATAGTGGTGGCGCTAGAATTCAGGAAGGTGTTGCAAGTTTGGGTTCGTACGCTGAAATTTTCTTCCGTAATGTTAGGGCAAGTGGTATCATCCCTCAAATCAGCATTATCATGGGTCCGTGTGCAGGGGGTGCGGTATACAGCCCAGCAATCACTGACTTTGTGATTATGGTAGACAAAACCGCGCACATGTTTATCACCGGTCCAGAAGTTATCAAAACCGTCACCAATGAAGAAGTTAGTTTCGAAGAATTAGGTGGTGCTTCAACCCATGCCACCCTTTCAGGAGTAACCCACTTCACAGCAACGGATGATGAGGATGCACTTGAGTTGACTCGAAACTTGGTATCGCATATGCCACAAAATAACTTGGAAACTACGCCAGTAAAACCCACAAATGACCCCTCCTCACGTGAGTGTGAAAAT
This sequence comes from Candidatus Thalassarchaeaceae archaeon, assembly GCA_963579105.1. GTDB lineage: Archaea > Thermoplasmatota > Poseidoniia > Poseidoniales > Thalassarchaeaceae > MGIIb-Q1. The sequence goes on along the minus strand of CAUZFJ010000025.1, from coordinate 2,020 downwards.
TTACAAAATATTGTCCCTGATGATTCTCAAAAACCGTATGATGTGATTGATGTAATTAGTGAAATCGTAGATGATGGCGCATTTCTTGAGGTTCAAGCAGATTTTGCCCAAAATATTGTGATTGGGTACGCTAGGCTAGATGGACACACAGTCGGCATAGTTGGCAATCAGCCAAAGTACCTTGCCGGATGTTTGGACATTGATGCATCAGTGAAAGCAGCTAGATTTATCCGCTTCTGTGATGCATTCAACATCCCGCTTCTAACCATGGTGGATGTACCTGGATTCTTACCTGGAGCAAATCAAGAATGGGGTGGAATCATCCGCCACGGCGCAAAATTACTCTATGCATACTCAGAAGCAACGGTACCAAAATTGACTGTCATTATGAGAAAAGCCTACGGCGGAGCCTACGATGTGATGTGCTCAAAACATATCCGAGGGGACTACAATATCGCCTGGCCAACTGCACAACTTGCAGTGATGGGCGCTGATGGTGCGGTACAAATCATCCACCGAAACCGAATCAAAACCGCCACAAATCCTGAACAGGAAAGAGAAAGACTGGTTGAAGAATACGGTGAACTTTTCGCTAACCCATACAAAGCGGCATCGTTGGGTTATATCGATGATGTAGTAGAGCCACGTGAGACCCGGTCAAAACTTTGCAAAGCTCTCGGAATGTTACTCGATAAGCAAGAGGAACGCCCGGCAAGGAAACACGGGAATATACCCTTATGAGGTGAAATTATGGAGGACGACTCGTATAGCGATGCTCTAAGCAAGATTCTTCAAACGGCTCGAGGACCTCTCACCGACATTGAGGGTTTTGATACACCTGATAATATCAAAATTTCTATTTCTAACTCACCGAATGAGACTAAAGAAACCTCAACTGAAGAGGTTGATGGGGACAGAAAACGCCTAAGACGCTTAGCGGCGGTGATGGCAGTCTTATCTTTGCAAACAGTTGGCGCCTCTGAATCACAATCAGATATTGGCCGCCAACTAGGCAGTGCATGGGCCCAAGACCATCGACTGTCCGCAATGGGCCTGCCTGGGATAGCATACAGTAGAGCGAAGCGGTCAACTTGGAGGTGAGGCGTCAATGAGTGAAACACGCAAAGTCACCATCAATGGGGAGACTTTTGAAGTCAAATTAGAGCCAGATGGAAATTCGTGGAAGGCGACTGTTGAAGGCGAGACTTTCATTGTTGAAGTTGAAGGGGATTCCGCTCAACCCGTTACAAAACCCAAACGCTCAGGGAAAAAGCGCAAAAAATCAGGGACTGTTTCAAGCAGCATCCCAGGAAAAGTCATCACTGTAGAAGTTGAAGTTGGCCAAGAAGTTGCTGAGGGGGATGTTGTGCTGATTCTTGAAGCAATGAAAATGCAAAATGAGGTTGCGGCCCCGATTTCGGGAACAATTACTGAAATCAACTGTAAATCAGGTGATAATATTGAAGCAAATCTTCCTTTGGTTGTTATTGAGCCGCCAACAGACCCAGAAAATGAAGCGTAAGACAATTAACCATCAACTGTAAAGATTACACCGGAGGCAGAGAAGATGACCGACGAAAAAGAATCCGAAAAAGTCTCGGGCCCTCGTTGTGATTATCCTGGTTGTGAGGAGGATGGTGATATCATCAGCCGACTTTCTCCTGAAGGATACCTAGTTGCAACCGGTAAGAAAGCTTACTCATTCAGAGAGGCGTATCGTCGCTTCCATTATTGCCAAGACCACCACAGTGAACTAATGTCAGGTGTATGGAGTAGAATCACATTTGATTCTGATAAAGATGATGACCACGTTGCTCCTACTGCCATCTGACCTAAACAATGGCTAACGTCTATTTCGGCCCACTGAAAGCCTATTCATTCACCAATTCTGAAGCAAGGGGTGTTATGCACTAACCCTTTACTTCAATGTAAAAGAAGTTGAATCACCATTAGTCAGATGGAATGCCAATTTTGTAATCATCCCACCACACATCAAGAGTTTGATTCAAATCGTTCAAAC
>CAUZFJ010000024.1:0-10374 GCA_963579105.1 Candidatus Thalassarchaeaceae archaeon | reverse complement strand
GGCTCAGGACCGGCTGGATACACCGCAGGATTATACGCCGCAAGAGGAATGTTAGAGCCTCTGATGTTTGCCGGATATGCTTCTGGCGGCCAACTGATGCTAACATCTGACATTGAAAATTTTCCCGGTTACCCTGAGGGAATCGGTGGCCCAGAAATGATGGTGGAACTCCGCCAACAAGCTGAAAGATTTGGATTGACAGTTGTTGACAAGAATGTTGAGAAAGTTGATTTTTCTTCACGCCCTTTCAAAATCACAGTTGAAGGTGAAGAACACCTTGCCAAAGCCGTCATCGTCACCACTGGAGCCGATGCAATCTGGCTCAATGCAGAAGGTGAAATGGAGCAGAAAGGAAAGGGCGTTAGCACCTGCGCAACCTGTGATGGATTCTTCTTTAGAGACCAAGAAGTGATTGTGGTTGGAGGCGGGGATTCAGCAATGGAAGAGGCTCATTTCCTCACCCGATTTGCCTCCAAAGTAACCGTTGTTCACCGAAGAGATTACTTTCGCGCCTCACAGACAATGTATGACCGTGTGGCTAATCACCCGAAAATTGAGATCGCACTACACAGACAAGTCAAGCGCTGGTTATCCAACGAATCAGGATTATCCGGAGCAATTCTTGAGGACCCACGGGATGGTTCAGAGCACGAAATATCATGCACTGGCGCATTCATAGCAATAGGCCACACCCCGAACACCCCATTCCTCGAAGGACAAGTTAGGACTGACGAGAGTGGATACATCATTCACTCTGAGCACACCATGACTTCAGTACCGGGAGTCTTTGCTGCAGGAGATGTGGTTGATACACGCTACCGCCAAGCGATTACTGCTGCTGGGATGGGATGCGAAGCAGCCATGGATGCCGAAAAATGGCTTGAAGAAAACTAGTGGCAAACCGAATAGGTGAGTGGCACCTCGGGTTGCCTAATGAGCGACCTAACAGCGGCTGAAAGAGGGCGCTACGCGCGCCATCTTATCCTCCCTGATGTTGGTATCGAAGGCCAGCAGAAATTGAAGGACGCAAGCGTGTGTATCATCGGTGCAGGCGGCTTGGGCTCGCCTGCACTTCTCTATCTTGCAGCGGCTGGAATCGGGCGCATCGGAATCGTCGATGACGACCTTGTAGATTTGACCAACCTACAGCGCCAAATCATCCACTCAAACGCTGCCATCGGAGAGTCAAAAGCAGAATCGGCTGCCCGCAGAATATCTGAACTTAATCCAGAAATTAAAGTTGAAATCCACAACTGTAGACTCGGAGTTGAAAACGGGCTTGAAATCCTCGCAGAATACGATGTCATCGTTGATGGGGTTGACAACATTCCAACTCGTTACATTATTTCAGACGCGTGTGAGATATTAGGCAAACCCTGGGTCTATGGAAGCATTTTCCGATTTGAAGGACAAACCTCTCTGTTCAACCACCTTGGCGGACCCAATTATCGTGACCTATTCCCTGACCCACCACCCCCTGAGGCGGTCCCCTCTTGTGCTGAGGCTGGAGTACTAGGCGTATTACCTGGTGTCATCGGATCTATTCAGGCCACAGAAGCGCTGAAAGTGATTCTTGAAATCGGTGAAACACTATCGGGAAGATTGCTAGTTTACGATGCGAAAAACCTCGACTTCAAGACCCTCAAGATTGGTGATTTGCCATCACGAGAACCGGTAACAAAACTTACACTTTTGGATGAATATTGTGAGGCAAAACCTGCCTCCAATTCTAGCCAGCCCACAAGTGACTTCCCAGCCGCGGGCTTAGGCACAATTCGGCCAGACGAATTTGTTGAAAAATTGAATGAAGGTTGGCAACCGTATCTGCTGGATGTTCGCGGCGCCAATGAAGCAGAAATTGTCACTTTGCCTGGCACCGATGCTAGAATTGGCATGATGTCATTGATGGGACGAATCCACGAGTTACCAACAGACCGCGATATCGTTGTCTATTGCCGTACTGGTGCGCGCTCGCTTTCAGCAACTCACGCCATCAAAAATGCTGGTTATTCTCACGCCATTTTGAATCTCAGCGGAGGAATCCACGCTTGGTCAGACCTCTTGGATTCAACTATCCCGAAGTATTGAGGGCTGTAAGGTTGAAGGCATCCCGGCTGTACGCTCGTCTTGAATGGCATCTGTCATAGTGGCTGATGAGAATGAGGGGCGGCGTAATCTGCTTGCTGGTTCTATTGAGCGGGAGGGTTACGAAGTAACCCGAACTGCGACTCTTAGACAATGTGAAGGCACTGCTTTGGCAACTATGCCAGATGTAGTGCTGATGAACAGTGATTGGAAATCAGGAGACGCAGTAGACACCGCGAGTAAACTGACATCTGATCCTGAATTTGACTTGAAATGCCGAGTTGTAATTATGTCCGGCGACTTTGGCCCTGACTTCCTAATGTCCGCAGCACAAGCCGGCGTAGCCGAAGTCTTAGAAAAACCGGTTGATATGAGCAAACTACTCACTCAACTTACAAAACACGCTAACAAATTATTTGTGCCGCCACCAGCAGATGTAGACAAAGGCTCACAAGGTGGGTTTTTTGACATCAAAGTCACCGCAGGTGACCCTTCTTGGAGCCTGCCAATTCTTGAGCAACTACTCGGTGAGGATTCGCTGGACGACGATTTCGTGAGTGAAATCATGAGTAAAGTCGAAGGCCAACTTGATGGCTTTGAAGACCTTGATGCTGAAACGGTGAAAACTATCCTCAGAACAACATTCGACGCACTAATTTTAGACGCGACTGAAGAGCACGGTGATGGTGAGGAATCACAACGCATGAGCCGCTTAGAAGAGGCTCTAGACAGGCAGGCCGAGCACATTGAGGCAGTCTTGGAAGCAGCACTTGACCCGGTGTTGGACGAACAACCAGAAAAAGTGGCATTACTAACTGAAGAGACTGGCCTAATCCCTACAGACCCAGACGCACTCAACATGACTGTGCGCACTCTCGAGATAATCCATGAACTTCTTTGGGAAATTGGAATACCAGGGAGATTGGCAGATTCTACACTAGCATATCGTGTTGAAGATGCGGTGGTTTTGGCCAAAGATGCAAAGGAAGCACTTGAGGGCTTCCTGCCTGAAAATGAAGATTAACTTGCGAATGAATTGAAGGCTGACTTCACCTCGCCGTAGTTAGGAGGAATGAGTTGTGGGTCAACAGGATGGTTTACCACCGATTTGGGGTGCTGAATGGGAACCTAATTTTCACCTTGAGTTTTCTTCGCCACTTTTAGTGGCGGATGCTCTCTCAATTATGATGGCTGAAGTCGCTCAACAACAAGATGGGCATCTGCGAGTTTTCGCCTTTATTTGGGATGATATGGCCAATGATATTGAGAGTTGGGATGGCGAAGAATTCCACGAATTTTCATCCCTATTATGTGAACGAATTAGAGGGAATCTAAACCGCCGTTCTGAAGAAGATCTAACTGAAGCAGTTTGTGCTGACGAGATAATTCCAAGACGCAGTGGAGAATTACACCTTATGCGGCGCACAACACGATTTGTCATTGACTTACGGCTCGCACTTCGCAGAATTGCTCACCTACAATCAGTAACCGTCGAACAGCGGCTTGATTGGCAACGGTGGATGCAACGCACTCGAAACCTTGACAATCACCTCAAAGACCTATTTATGGATGGACTTGAGACACCAGATGGTAGCAAATTTGGCGGCAAGGGTTTCCGCTCAACCTGGCAAGAAGCAGTGGTTGCTTGTGTTAGTGCATTGAATCGCGCAATAGACCAGCCATCTGGTCAACGCCACGTTGGTGATATTGTCGCACCAATGATTCGTGATGTCGGACTTGCTTTAGCGATGGGTCAAACTCCAGCAGAGATTTTTGCCGCTCAGATAGGCAAATCACAATCCTTGATGAGTGGAGGCCATGACAACGCTGGTGGCCGTGATTTACATATTGGCAACTGGCCGATTGGGGTTCTACCACCAACCGCGCCTCTACCAATTGCCTCAGCCACTACTACGGGAATCGCTCTTGCAAGTCAGCGAATGGAACTAGACCGCTTCCAACTAGCACCAGTTGGTGAGGGCTGTTCAAGCAGTGGTGAGTTTTGGGAAGCGATCAATTTTGCTGGTGCCAGAGGATTACCAATAGCATACATGATTCAAAACAATCAGATTGCATTGGACACATTTCCATCAGCTCAGAACAATGCTGAATTATGGGCTGACAAAGGTAAGGCAGTCGGACTGCCTTCTTGGACAATTGATGGCTCAGACCCGGCTGCATTCTACGCCTCTACCGCCACCGCCCGCGAATTCGCACTAACGGGTGGCGGTCCAACACTCATCCACGTTGAAACAATGCGTGGCTGTGGCCACGCACACCACCATGATGACCTATACCTAGGGGCAGAAAGTGGCAATCCCCCAGGTTATGTGGACCGGGAATTGTTAGACTATTGGGAGGCAAAAGACCCTCTACCCAATCATCGCTCTTTACTCAAAAAACTTGGAGTTGAGGGGGAAGAACTGGATCGCATTGAACAAGAGGAGAAGACCAATGTCAATGAGGCGCGCAAAACGATAGACGACATGCCATGGCCTGAAGGACAAAGTGTCACCAAAGGGATAACCAGTTTTCATGACTCTGACAGCCACGCTGACCAACTCTCACGATTAGCCGGAGAAGCGGGAGAAGAACTACCAGAAATTACCGTCTCATCAGGTGAAACTTATGTTGAATTTTCCTCTGAAACTGGCTCATCTTCTTTCAGCCGAGCAGTTCAGCAAGGAATGGTAGCCATTGCTGAGCGTTGGGGTAGCCGAACCGTTTTCATGGGTGAAGATATGGAACTTGCTGGCGCCTTTGGCATGAATTTGCCTCTAAAAGCCAAAGGCCATGGTGATTTATTGCTTGATATGCCTCTGTCTGAGGCGATTATCATTCATGCAGCCACCGGCGCTGCTTTGGCTGGAATGAGGCCGGTGGCTGAAATCCAGTTTGGTGGATTCGCGGCCTTAGCAATGAATCCACTGATTAACAACGCCGCTCAACTGCGTTGGCGGTGGGGCGCAGATGTGCCACTCGTAGTTAGGATTCCACTTGGCGGCAAAACTCGCTCTGGACCTTTCCATGCAAACATGATTGAGTCTTGGTTCGCAAATGACCCAGGACTGACAGTTCTGTTCCCATCAACGCCTCAAGACGCCTACGATATGCTAGTTGAAGCAGCAGCATTACCCGACCCTGTCGTGTTCCTTGAACACATTGGAATGTATGGGCTCAGAGGTGGATTGACTGGTTGGGGTGACAACATCAATCAGATGTTAGACAAAGAAAGTGTGCTCAACCACCTTGATTCTGGCTCGGGACAATTCAAAATCGGAAAGGCCAACATCATACGAGGTGGTGAAAATGCAACCATTATCACCTATGGGGCGATGGTTCACGTGGCTCTAAAAGCAGCACAAATCCTAGCCGCTGATGGAATTGAAATTGAAATTGTTGACCTCAGAACAATCTTACCTTTTGATGCTGCTACGTGCGTACAATCGGTCAAGAAAACGGGGCGTTTCATCATATTACAAGAAGCGCAATACACTGGTGGATTTGGTCACACGATTTCAAGCCGCATCCAAGAAGAAGCATTCTATCATCTTGAGGCGGCCCCAATAATCGTCGGGGCCTTGGATACACCTGTGCCATTTTCACCAACACTCGAAGACCACAGTATCCCTGATGTTGACTTGGTGGTTCAACACCTCCGAAATATCTGTTCAAATTGAAAAAAGTTTAGGCGATAGTGTATTGGGGTAACGGTGTTAGCGCAGGCTAGGTTTGAGCCATGACCGAGGGTGAAAAGAGCGACCTTGAGCAAACCTCAGAAACTGCCGAAGAGGGGGTCCCGGCTAGCCCTAAAAAGAACAACAAAGTGCGAGGCATTCTCTCCCTTTTTATGTGGAACCAGGTGCTGATAATCGCTTCACTGTTCCTTGCAATGATGGGTTTGCAGACAATTACTGCCGGTCAAACCACTATTCCCGGAATGGCTGTTACCGGTTTCCTTCTACTTCTTGCAATCGGACTTCTAATCACTTCAGCAGACTTCTTCGTTGAAGGCGCAAAAGGTTTGGCGCGCCGAGTTGGAATTGCTGAAATCATTATTGGGCTGACAATTGTCTCCCTAGGGACTTCACTTCCTGAAATTTTGATTTCAACTCAGGCTGCTTGGGAAGCACATCTAAATCCCTGCGAAGTAGGGGCTGCTGATTGTGCTACTGATTTTGCACTGGGGAACATCTATGGCTCTGTGTTAGTACAAATCACATTGATTCTAGGAATTGTTGTGATTATCAAACCAATGAAGGTGAAACCTGATTGGATCAAGCGAGATGGTACTATGATGTTCGCTGCTGTCCTCCTGCTCTCAATGTTGATAATGATTGATGGTGATTTGAATCGTATTGAAGGTGCATTGTTGTGTCTGCTATATGTTTTCTACATCACATATCTAGTGCAGCACAGAGACAAAATCCGATCTGAAGAATTTGAAATGATTGAGGACATACGTACCGAGACTGGATTTGAAATGAATTGGACTGGAGCCACATATTTCGTGATGTTAATTATCGGTCTGGGTCTTGCAATGTTTGCATCTGCAAGAGTCGTTGACTCTGCGGCGAGTATTGCATTACAACTACATGTGCCATCTGCAGTAGTAGGCACGACTCTAGCAGCAGTTGGTACCTCGGTACCAGAATTAGCAGTTGCAATTTTGGCCGCTCGAAAAAGCACCGGAGTCGCTGTTGGGACTCTGATTGGCTCAAACATCACCGACCCTCTTCTATCAGTTGGATTAGCTGCGCTAGTAAACCCAATTACTGTTTACAACACTGAATTATTCTACCGACTCATATTCCCCGCAACCCTGTTTTGTACAGCACTTGCATTAGTATTCATGTGGACTGATTTCAAATTTAACCGCCAAGAAGGTGGGATTTTAATTGGCTGCTATGCTATTTTCATAATGTTACTTTACTATCTTTCCTAGCGTTAACCTTGTGACAAATAAATGCCAATAGTAAAGGCAGAATGGCCTCTCCGATAACCATGGTTGACTTCTCTCTGTCTGAAGAACAAGAGATGTTGCGCGACCTTGCTCACGAATTTGCAGAGACTGAACTGCGCCCGAACTCAGAACACTGGGACAATAAACGTGAATACCCACGAGATGCAATTCGCCTGTGCCACGAAACAGGACTTACCAATTTACACATCCCTGAAACCTATGGTGGAATGGGGATGGGAGTGATGGCGGAAGTGATTGTTCAAGAGGAACTTGCGTGGGGTGACTCAGGATTTGCAACCGCCGCCTATGCCAATGGATTAACCGGCGCCCCCATCATCACTGGTGCAACTGAGGAACAGAAAGAAAAGTATCTTGGAATGTTGGTCAATGATGGCGCGCTTTGCTCGTATTGTGTTACTGAACCAGTTGCTGGAAGTGATGTGCAAGGAATCAATACAAATGCAGTACTGAATGGCGAACACTATGTTCTAAACGGTACAAAAATGTTCATCACTGGGGCAAAATATGCTGACTGGTTTTTTGTGCTCGCATACACCGATAAGGAGGCCGGCTACAAAGGGATGTCAGGATTCATCGTTGAGTCAAATTGGGATGGAGTCAGCATTGGCAAGAAGGAAGATGTCATGGGCCAACGTTGCTCTGACACTCGCTCAGTTATTTTCCAGGATGTCAAAGTGCCTGTTGAGAATCTCATAGGAGGCAAAGAAGGAAACGGCTGGTTCAATGCTATGAGTGCATTTGACCTTTCAAGACCCTGTGTGTCCGCACACGCAGTAGGAGTTGCTCGTGCGGCTTACGAACACGCACTCGCCTACTCCCTAGAGAGAGAGGCATTTGGCAAACCAATTTTTAATCACCAAATGATTATGGCAAAACTTGCTGACATGAAAACCAGTATTGAGGCTGGGAGATTATTGGTATGGAAATCTGCTTGGCTTGCTGATAATGGGCAGCCGAATACCGAGGCAGCGGCTCATGCCAAGCGATTTTGCGCCGATATGGCGACAGAAATCACCATTGAAGCCGTTCAAATATTTGGCGGATATGGATATTCAGAAGAATACCCTGTTGCTAGATTGATGAGGGCTGCGAAGGTGTTCCAAATCTACGAAGGCGCTTCTGAGATTCAGAGACTTATCATTGGCAGAGAAATTACTCGCTAATTTACATAATTAGAATTATTGATTTCTAGGGTTAAAACCATCAATAACTGACGCTTCGCAATAATGTGGGTAGCCAAAATAGACGGGTTGTATCCATTGTTGAATGGATAGTTCTAGCAATTGTTGTACTAGCAACGATAACCTTAGGGGTGAAAGAGGAAACTGAAACTACGGATGATCTTGAAATCTCAAATATCTCAGGAACCATGATTCTTTCAACTAGAGCATCAATGGATGCTCTTGGATTAGATGATTACGAACGCGGGGCTATAGCTACTATCAATATGGATTCAATTTCAATCATCAGTGAAGGTTGTACAAACTGTGTAAATACACCCACTGGCTTACAGATTAGTGGTAATGTGAATCTTACTGAACTGATTGATGATGCAGGCCGTTTAGGAAGGATTGAAGCGGAATTGGATATCAAATATCTTCGAGAGGAACTGGATAATGGCATGATTGCAAGAGAGTGGTTATCTATAGACTGGGATGCAGGAGATATTTCACAACATTGGGAGGTGATAATCGCCCATAATCCACCAAAATGGGAGCCTGAAGGGAGATACGATGCTTCCTTTGTTACAGATGATGGGAATCAACATAGTCGTACAGGACCTTGGATAATAATAGAAGAATTAACAAAAAATGTACAGAACACTCGTGGCTGCCTTCCAGACAGTTTCACCTGCAGTTCATTGACTACACATGAAATAAATCTGACTTCAACATTCAAACAAGCCACCATACCCGTCAGTATTCAACACCCCAATAATTGGGAAATTATTGAAGGGGAACCTCAGACAAACAATTCACCAACAGATGTAGGAGGCATTCGAGAAATGATGAATTTAGGTGGCGAAGTTAACGAGGATTTCCCTTGGTGTATTTCGACTGAGGAAGAGATAATTGCCTCAAAATCGTGGGAAATTGCTGATTCTAGTGGCCCAATAATCTCCCCAATGGGTATCTGGTTTGAGGCTGTTGGATTGCCCAGTAGTTCATTCACACCCACCTCAGGAATATGGAATGAAGTCAATTTTCAAACTCAAGATTGTGGCTCATTAATGGATGATGATGGAAACTTAAGATTTGGCGTATCGGTATCAAAATAGACGATTTTTTGAAGAAAAACTTAGGAATGGGATAATAAAACCCGACCTCCTCGCGGACGCGTATGAAGAGAACCAGTCTGTTGATTGTAATTTTGATGGCATGCATGACATTTTCACCAGCCATAGCACAAATACCTGCACCAAATGACACCACTACCTTGAATCAAGTGAAAACCACTTTGAGTATTGATGGCTATGTGACAACCAAAATTGCCAGTGTAGGTTCTGATGTAGAAATAATGGCACTAACAAGAGGCCATACAGGTTCTACTATAGTGACTGCTGACATAATCAAATATCCAAATATCGACCCTATTGACTTGATTACTTCTGTTACTTTACCTGGCTCAGGTGTTGTCATAGATACAGTAGTGATGACCCAAGCTGGAGTTCACGATAACGATAGTAACACTATGACTTGGGAGGGTATATACAGCATTCCAAGCAACTCTGTTGGAGGCGTATATGGGGCTAGAGTGATTGCTGAAGATGGAAATTTAGTGGCAACTGATGACCCTACTCAATTATCTGAAGTATTGCGTGGTGAATTTGAGAAAGTCCTTCAAGCAATTGATGATGCATGGGACTCTGCAAATCCTTGCTTAGAAATCAAAGGTGAATTCGATTCTTTGGAGAACATTGTAGAAGCGAACGGTAATTGGTCCACATTCGTTGCTGTGGCTACTGAAGGGCAGGGCTTTGGTGGAAGCCAGCAATTATGGGATTCGATGATTAATGCTGGACACAATCAATACAATATGTCGGCCGGCGCTGACTTCCTGACTGCTTTGATGGAGTTTTTCGATTCTGATGATGTAGGGGCTGGTATGTCATTTATCACAGGACTGTTGCTTTATGCAGGGGAATTTCCAATTCCTAGAACATTCGATGATTTTGGAGTCGCTGCAGATTATGGTAAAACCTTTGATGCAATAGAAAATTACACCCGATTTGAAGGGACTGGCGATTTTGAAGCCGCTTACAACGCATTAGTTGGCAGTAACGAATGGGCCGCTCTGAAGCAGGC
>CAUZFJ010000023.1:0-10683 GCA_963579105.1 Candidatus Thalassarchaeaceae archaeon | reverse complement strand
GATGACTTAGAAAAGGAAGTTGGCCAAAATTTGCCACAGATAAATTGCGGTTTTTGCGATAGGAAATTAACCCACACGGACCAATGGGTTGAATGCCCTGATTGTGGCATCTACAGTCATGCACAATGTAAGCAAGGACAGCAAGTTTGTAGTAGATGTGGAAGTACAAATTGATTATTCGATTTTATCTCCCTCAATAGGTGTAGTATCAACACCGTTAATCTGAATTATTTCCCCATTCGGATTGATACCAGGCCCTGTCAGCCAAACATCCTCAAATTCAGTTTTGGAAAATAGTAAAAATCCACGCTCACCAAGTAATCGTAACGCCGCTTCGGTTCGCTCTGCAGCAGGAGCAATTTGCTCAGTAAAAGTTTCATCCATAATTCCCACGATTTCCTCAAAAGTCCGATGACCGTTACTCAATTCCCATAGGAGGCTATTCATTTCGTCAAGTGGTCGACGAAGATCTTTAGGTGCACGTAATAATTTCGCCAACATTCCTTCAAACTTACGGAATGATTTAGGATGACATAAAAGGATGAATCTTCCGGAAACCCCAGACAATTCGGGATGGGGACGGGAATCCCCTCTCCTACCCCACCAAACAGGAGCGCGTATTGGAAAAGAGCCTGCTAAACTAGATTCTCTATCTTCACCACTACCCTTTACTTCAGACATCAGACCACCTAGGTAATTTGCCATGTCCAAATCACTAGTGCCAACATTGAACAAATTCCAATACCGGAAAGCAACCTAAGCAATTCAACTTTTTGAGTGAAATTCGATAGATACCACACACCTGCTCCGCAAAGGGCACAGACAAGTAACAGAATGTACCAGCCAGGCGGCATAATTGCTTGTGGCGGGGGTAGATGTTTATGATATTGGGCATTCTTTTTGGCTAACGATTTATCATGATTAATCGAATATTATTAACTGAGTTAAGCTGACAAGTGGTGAATTTAATTTACTTTGCAAATGACACTTTAACTATTTTTTCTGCTGAAACCATCAAAGGGTAAACAAGATGCGTAGCCTCTTTGAGGGCTTGAATTGGAGAGAGTAAAGCACTTCTTCCACACCTTGGATGAATTCCTTGCGAGTTATGCAAAAATATTTGGGGTATCAATCGTAAACCCAGTACCTCGGCATTTTCTATTCATTTCAGTTTACAGCGTCATTTACTTCATAGCAATTTATGCTGCGACAATCTTAGGATTTGTCGTACTTTGGATTGGATATATCGGCGTACTTGCAGTAGGTAGGGCCTGGGCACAAAATGAGTCGTATAGGGCTAGAATTGCAAAAAAATTAGACGATGCGAATCCTGATAATTTACCAGATTTAAGAATTACCGCTGCCTTAGCAGCCCTACAGATGATTTTACTTGTACCAATGTTACTACAAACTTCACATTCATTGTTTGACTTGTTTGATACACCAGAAGGGTCAACTTGGAAAACCTGGGGCTTGTTTGGTCTCGACCTATTATTCCGCTCTTTCCTTGATTGGTCGGAAGTATATGGCGTTCATATCTCTGGGGTAAAACTAGAGGCATCTGGCGGTCGTCACCTTGTGATGTTTATACTCCTCTCAATTGATTATATGATTGTTCAAACGGTAATTCGGATTGTCGGGATCAATCAAACCATTCGGGAAGGAGTTGCGGTAGCCGGGAAAGACCCAGAAATGGCTTTTAGGCTAGGATATAGAGCGACCACCAAACTTTCTGAATTAGCATCTGATAAAAGTAATGATGACGAAAGTAGAACCCAAATGATTGAGGCTTTGGGAATGATTGGAGATGTGAAGGGTGCGCCACCATTGGTCGAGATATTATCCGAAGAGAAACTCCATACTGCAGCGACTGCGTCACTTGTAATGATCGGACATTTTGATTCGTTATTCAAAGGCATCCGTCATGAAAACCCACTTGTGAGGAGGGGGTGTGTGACGGCTCTAGGTCGATTAGAGGATTCTGTCGCCAACGAAATTCTTGAAGAAGCAATTCAAGATTCTGATGCCGGGGTTCGGAAATTTGCTCATCAAGCAATAGGAAGAAGTTCTCACCCTTCTGATATACCTCTGCTAAAACAGGGATTACTTGATGAAGATCTTGAGGTGCGGTATTCTGCACTCAAGCAATTTTCGAATTTTTCTGGAGAGAATGCTATGGACGCAGTTCTAATTTCAGCCAAAGATGAATCTGCGTCCATCAGAAGATTAGCTGTTGAAATCCTAGCGCGTTATCCTTTTCCTGCTGTTGTGCCAATACTTGCTAATGCCATGCAAGATGAAGATTCTGAAGTTGCTGCCGCAGCAAAACGATCAGTTGAACATTTAGAATCTCTGGTCGAAGCGGGCGGGGTTTGATTGTCTAATACTACATAGATGCAGTGTGAAACAGGAAACAAAATTCATCCAATCTGGTTCATTTAAACAGCGTAGTAATTAACAAAATTTGGTTAGTTATTATTGATTATTTCCTGTACTACAACACCGAACACTTATGCGTGATACTAACGGGTCGCAACTTGAGTGGAACATATGGCTGGACACGGACATGATAATTGCCCTCACTGTGAACACCAATTGGAAGGGCTTGAAGCAGTATGCCCGGCATGCCAAGGAGACCTATTTGGTGTGCCCTCCAAAATCATTCAAGTCAAGGAAAAGGTTACAGAAATTGTCCAAAAAGTTGAATCCGAAGTTCGAGAGGCAGTATCTGTTGAAGGTGATTTAGTTGGGTCTGTACAAAGGGCCAGTAAGAAAATTGGTGGCCATGTGGTACCAGTATTCTCAACTGTCAAACAAGCAGGAACAGATGCTGTTGGAAAAGTCAGGGACAAGATTGGCGGTGAAGCCCCACAACAATCTAATCAACAAGATTTTGATGAAGACGAAGAGGATTTAGAATCACTAATTACTCAAGGGGAATTACTAGTCTCTGAAGGTAAGGAAAATCAAGCAATGAAAATTTTTAATCGAGTAATTGCGTCTGACCCAAGTAATGCAATGGCATGGTTCAATCGAGGTGTGATTCATGAGATGAGTGGACAAGCTGATGAAGCGGCCAAAGCCTTCAAAGTTTGTTTGGATATGCAGGCTGACCATGGACCAGCAGCGGCTAATCTAGCGGTTTTACTAGACCGGACAGGAAGTTCTGCCGAGGCTGCCACCTTTGCTCATAGGGCCTTGAAATCATTCCCATCTCACCCTGATTTAGCACGTATATCAAACCAAGGACCAGCAGAAGAAACACCAGCAATTCAAACCGCGGCTGTTTCAACTATTACTGAAGAGGTAATTACCGCCCCGCCAGTTGAACCGGAACCTGCCCCAGTGGTTGTTGAGCAAGTAGAGCCCACCCCCGAACTTGATTTGGATGCAATAGTTGAAGATGCTGCAAACTTAATCAGACAAAATCAACCCGAACAGGGGTTAGAACTCCTTAGAGATTTACTTCACAACGAAGCCTCACAACATCCAAGAGCATGGAGAGTTGCAGCCGCCTCAATGGCTCGATTATCACTCATAGACAACGCAATTGAGGCATTCACTTACGCACTTGACTTAGATAATACAGATGCTGCATCTTGGTACAATCTCGGAGCACTTCATCGTCGAAACGGCCACGAAGAAACCGCAGTCACGTGTTTTGATGCTGCTTTGGGGCTACGACCTGATTATACCAAAGCGTCGGCTGCATTAGCCGAAATTCATACCGCAAACGGATCACTTACTTTAGCGATTGAATCATGGAGGTCTCTACTTTCACATGAACCCGAGCACCCTGGAGGCCCAACTTTTGCAGGTATTCTAATCGCTATTGCTGAGGGCGAAGGGGAAGTCTTAGAAATGGCAAAAGAAATTCCAACTACGATACCAGAAGGGCCTGAATTAGCCGCTGAAGCACTGAAGTTCATACCAGATAATGGGTCTTCAGAAAATGTCCAACTACGTGCTAGAGCCATGACCTTATCAGGTTCATATCCTGAAGCAGTGAAGGCATGGAGATCTCTGATTGAAACCGACCGGGATAATCCAGATTTATGGACCGGGATGAGAAAAACATTCATCGCGGCTGGTGACCAAGCAACTGCAGAGAAATGCCGGGCAAAAATTGCTTCACTAACTGGGGAAAACATAGAGACTGTGGAGGTAAGTGAACCTGCCAGCACATCAGTTTTGGAACCGGTACAAGAACCGGAACCTATGCCCGAACCAGAGCCTGAACCAGTAGTTGAAGCCCCAATTGAAGAAACACCTCAACCAGAAACAGCAACTGAACCAGAAGAAGTTGCTACCGACGACCCTTGGGCAGATGACCCATGGGGAGATATGGATTCACAAACTGATTCCAGCGAATCTACCGAGTTGGTCGATGATACTGGAGAGGAAGCATCTGAAGAGATTGTTGCCGCTGAGGAAATTTTGGATAGCACACCGGAACCAGAAGCAATAATTCAAACTGAAGCATCTCCCGAAGTTGATTTGGCGAAGGCTGCTTTAGACGTTGCAACAAATACACCTGCTCCTGAAATATTAGGTTCAGGGAAAATTGATAGCAGTTCAATTTCCAACCAAGATGCACAGTGGTACAACAAAGGACTAACACTTCTTACAGAAGAAAAGTACAACGAGGCTCTAGCATGTTTTGACCGGGCGTTACCAACTTTCGTTAATGATGATGAAATGGTTGTCAGGATTTTGAACGCTAGAGGAAATGCATTCTACTACCTTAAGGAATTTAGCGATTGTATTGATGCCTACCATCAAGCAATGAAAGTAAATCCTGCGGGTGTGACTGGTGCAACCCTATACAACATGGGCACAGCATACGCAGAAGTTGAACGCTACGCTGATGCAATAAAATGCTTTGAACAAGGAATGTCAGAGAAGAGAATCAGCCCTCTTGCTGGTGAACACGCTAAAATGGCAAAGGAACAAATTCGACGGTGCAAGTTACTTCTCAAGGAGCAAGAGAAGAAAATGAAGCGACTTTCTAGAATGAAGAATTGACCAATTAAAAATCAATTCTAAAGATTATTATTCAACTATCCTAGACTCGTATTACAGGCCTTTCACCAGCAAATCTGTAGAAAACAACGGACATTACTGCAGACTTACCGTGACAGCTACTGACTTTGAGGTCGGTGTGTTACTGCCTTCCGCCACACTTTCTAACGGTATTAGCACATTTGCTTCTGGGAAGTATGTGCAAATATCTCCTTTTGGGATGTCATAGGGTACTACCTTCCACGAGGGGGCGGAAATCGAGCGGTTTTGAAAATGACTTGTCAAATCCACTTCATCACCTGAATTAATTCCAAGTTCGGACATGTCAGAAGGGTTCATCAAAACTACTCTTCGGGCCCCATAAATACCTCTGTAACGATCATCCATCCCATAGATGGTGGTATTGTACTGGTCGTGACTTCGTACTGTCATCATAGTGAATTGCCCAGCCTGTGCTACAGCATTAGGGAGTCCATGAACTGTGAAATGTGCCTTACCAGATTGGGTGTCCCAAGTTGGCCCATCCCGAGGACCATTGGGGAGATAAAATCCGCCATCCTCACGCACGCGGGAATTGTAATCCTGAAAACCGGGAATAACCTGTTCAATGACATCTCGAATCAAATCATAGTTTTGCAACACACTACCCCAGTCAAACGGTTCACTTCCAAAGCAGGCTGCACCAATACCAGTTACAATAGCAGGTTCGGAGAGTAAATACTTACTAGCCGGTACAAGAGAACCCCTGCTCATGTGCACCACACTCATGCTATTCTCAACCGTAACAAATTGTTCACCAGATAGTTGTTGATCAACCTCTGTTCTTCCCAAGCACGGCAGGATGAGGGCCTCTTTTCCAGTCACCAGATGCGAGCGATTCATTTTGGTAGAAATCTGAACTGTTAGGTCAACGTTACGTATTCCAGTGGCAACCTGCTCGGTGTCAGACATCGCAGAGACTAGATTGCCCCCCATTCCCATGAACAGACGGACCTTGTCATTAAGCATCGCTCTGACGGCTTCAACGGTGTCAAATCCGCCTTCGTTAGGAGCGGCAATTCCTGTCGCTTTTCCAAGTCTGTCAATAAATTCTGGTGTTGGGTTGTGTTGGATACCAACGGTCCTGTCGCCTTGAACATTTGAATGCCCTCTAACTGGGCAGGCGCCAGCCCCTGGACGGCCAAAGTGACCACCCATTAGGAGAAGGTTCGCAATCTCTTGAATTACTGAGACTGAGTTTTTGTGTTGGGTCAAGCCCATAGCCCAACAGATGATTAGATTCTTTGAGTTAGAGACTGCCTTACCCAACTTAGTGAGTCTTTCTTTACTGATTCCTGAACCTGTTACGATATCTTCCCAGTCAGTCTTTTCAATCGCCTGTTTAAGCTCTTCAAATCCCTCCGTGTGTGTATCTATAAAATCCCAGTTTAGTTTTCCTTCTTCAAGAACAACTTTCATGACACCTTTCAACAATGCTGCATCGCCGTTGATTTTAACTGGGAAATGGTCATCTGCAATCTTAGTTCCAGAACCAAGCATTTGCAACACCTCTTGGGGATGTTTGAAACGACGCATCCCTGTTTCTTCAAGGGGGTTGATACTAACTACTGAGCCCCCATTCCTTTTACAATTAGCAAGTGCAGTGAGCATACGGGGATGATTGGTACCAGGATTCTGGCCAATGACTAGAATCAAGTCTGCTTTTTCAAAGCAGGATAAACGCACAGTACCTTTGCCGATACCAATGGCCTTAGTAAGTGCATAACCACTTGATTCATGGCACATGTTAGAGCAATCAGGGAGGTTATTAGTGCCTATTTGCCGTGCAAGTGTACCCCACAAAAAGGCGGCTTCATTAGAAGTTCTTCCACTCGTATATAGAACGGCTTCGTCTGCTGTTTTTAGGCCCCTCACAGAATCAGAAATCAATCGGAAGGCGTCGCCCCAAGTAATCGGTTCGTAGTAGTCAGAACCATCTCGTAGAAACATCGGTTCAGTTAGTCTACCTTGTTTATCAAGCCACATATCAGATTGTTCTGAAAGATAGTTTACTGAATGTTCTGCGAAGAAGGCGGGTGTAACTCTTTTTCTCGTTGCCTCGGTGGCAAACGCCTTAGCACCATTCTCACAGAATTCAAAGCCACTTCGGTGGCCATCGGGGTCAGGCCAAGCGCATCCAGGGCAATCATAACCATCGAACTTGTTGACTGTTCGCATCGCACTCCAAGTACGGCGCATACCGGCTTCACCCAAGCCTATTCTAAATGATTTAGATATCCCTGCAAATCCTGCTGCTACTTGCTTTGGTTTCCCTACCTTTAGCCGTTCCTCTTGCTTAGGAGTGGTTGCTCGTGTATCTCGTTTCGACATCGAACTCAACTACCATATATCCATCTTGTTCAAATCTCTTGCCACAGATACTCCTCTAACAACTTCACTCATCTATAAGTCTCCAACCACCAGTATAGACATTGAATCTGGTGGATTTTAAAAATCCTATTAGAGTAAGTCCTGCAGACCTTGCTGCATCAACTGCCATTGATGAAGGTGCACCCAAGCCTGCGATGGCTGGGATTCCCGCTAACGCTGCCTTCTGAATCAACTCATACCCAATTCTACCTGACAACATCAGAATTTGCTTTTCAGCAGGCAAACTATCAGTCATCAATCTAGATCCTATTAATTTGTCCAAAGCATTGTGGCGGCCCACATCTTCACGAACAGATATCAATTTACCAGAGTGGTCGAAAAGGGCGCAAGCATGTAACCCCCCAGTGGTCTTGAAATGGTCCTGAGATTCAGTAAGTAAGGATGGTAGTTGAACAAGGACAGTTGGCGATACCCATCGTTCATCTGAGATGGTTAAACGGCTCGGAATAATTAATCCATCTAGTGTGTCTCTACCGCATAATCCACAACTAGATGTTATTGGAAATTTTCGTTCTTGAAAATCGCTTAAAGTAAAGTTGTCAGAATCCATACTTACTACAATGCGTTCAGGTTCGGATTCAATTTGTAGAATAGATGAATTAGATTGAATTATAGCCTCGCCTAAAAGCCACCCAGTCACTAATTCGGCATCATCACCTGGCGTTCGTAATAAAATTCCTAGTTTCTTCTGAATACCGTTGATTTCAATGACGATTTCAATAGCAGCCTCACTAACAAGAGAATCCTTACTTGTATTTATTTTCCCCTCTGACCAAACTTGGACAGGGGTTGTCTTGGTCGCCTCTTGTGACACAATATGCTGTATCTACACTACGACTTAATGCTTCGTTAAGAATTTTTAACACATCAATTGGTTCAAAACGGTTGCATGTCATCCAAATATCATGGAAGAGGTGGCCACCCCCCTTCACGCTCGGCTGACTGATGTTGGTTTAGAAGAGAAAGAGGCGGATGTCGTAATACTATTATCTACATCTACACCTCTTAAGGCGAGTGAAGTTGGTAGGCAAATAGGAATCAGTAGAATGGATTCCTATAATACTCTAAAACGATTACAAGAAAGAGGTTTAGTTATGGCTACATTGGACAAACCAATGCGCTTTACTGGCTTATCGATCACAGAAGTTTTCCAACAATTAATCAATCATGAAGAACAGGAATTGAGGCGTATTAAAGCCCATTATGATGAATTTAACCAAGGAAACAGTGCTATTTCAGTTGGATATGTTTCATCTTCGAAAGAACCAAGTTTTTCTGTAGTAAAAGAACGGAGTTACATTCAAGCAGCAATGGAACGGATTATCGATGACGCCGAGACAACTGTTTTTCTTATTCTCGGTAAATACGGAATTCTACATCTTGTCAAAACAGGTGCTCTCAAGGCAGCAAACGAAGCTGCTACTAGGGGTGTTAGCGTCAAAGTGCTAGCCTGTCTAGACAAAACTACTCTGAAATTCTACGAACAACTAGATTCAGCGGTTGAAATCAGACACAGTGAATCGGTATCTATGCACGGCTGTATTGTCGACGGCGATGTTGCTGTTCAAAATGTATCGATGGAATCGAACCCCGTTGGTCGTGGCAAAGAAGACGCTGCCCTCGTCATAGAAGCACCTGAATTCCTAACTGCACAAACTGACTTGATCAATACTACTTGGAAAAACGCAACTCCTTTGTCAACTGCGCGGACGTTTGTAGAACTAGGTGAAAATACAGAGCCTTTGCAAATCAATCTTGGAGCGGGTTCATTCTATAGAAGGTTCAAAGAAATTGTTGCTCGGAATATTGAAGACCAACACCCTGATAATGAAAAATGGACTAATGCGGTACTTCGCCAAGGTGATAAATTCCTCACCCCACAACCAAATTTACCAGAATTAGAATTACTTGGCATTGATGTTTCAGAATTGATGCGAATTGTTGGCCATAGAATCGGTGAAGAAATAGTTACCAATACAGAAGATTCGACTCAAACCGACCAAGAGTTCTGGGAATATCTCAGTAAAGAATGGTCAGATATGGGGATGGGTGAAATGGAAATAATAGGTATCCCACCTCAATCAATTAGAATCCATGATGCTGGTTCTTGTGGAAATGCACCACAATTCGGGGGACCTTTCTGCCATTTAGATGAGGGTATCCTAGAAGGTATTGTTGAGACTAAATTCGGTGTCAAGACTGCGGCAGTGGAAAGACAATGTACTGATGAAGACGAAAAACACTGTCACATTGACATTATTTTTGACCAATCGGATACATGAATTAATCAACCATCAGCGGTAGGGAGTAATATGGATTGTCCGGTAGATGGTGGAGTTCTTTCTGAGATAAGCGTTACAGAAGATTTTGAAATCGCCCCAATTAATGTAATATTAACTGAAATTGCGACAAACAAATTACGAGATATATTCAACACCGAGCCAGGGGATGTTGTCCTCACACTTGCAGTACACCGTGGTGGTTGTTCTGGATACCTATATGATATGCAGATAGGGGATAAACCTGAACCAGTAGGTCATCAATTTGACGATGTAAATGGGATACCAGTAGCAATTTCTGATTTCGACAGCAGTTTACTTGCTGGTATTGTAATTGATTTCCAAGATTCTTTGATGGGTGGTGGATTCAAGATTGAGAACCCAAATGCCTCAAAGGCATGTAGTTGTGGCAGTAGTTTCAACTGATACTCAAAACAATCACTCTTCAGCAGTGGTTTCTTGATTAAGTAATTCTTCACCAACCTCAATTTTCACAGGCTTCCTTTCTGGTTTTTTAGGTGGTAAAGTTATCACACCTTCCTCAACAAGAGACGGCAGTGCCATCAAATCTTCAAATCTGATCGAGGCTTCTAGAGACTGCTCGGGGAAACGGTGGCCATTTACGAAAAATTCTTCAAGCATACAAATCTTACGAAGATTTAGGCTACCATCTTTATTCCTAGTGAAAGAATAAAGTTCGGGGTTCTCATCATCAATCAATCGTTTATGGAAAGAATTACGAATTATTTTCCCTCGTCTTCCAGCAGCCCATTCAATCAACGCGCCGACTATTGTTGCAGTGTAAAGAACTACCATTATTGATATTGCGAAAATAATGGGATCATGTAAACCCACACCTGGGTCGCGTATTGTCAAGAAAACTTGCCTGACAATTAACACAAGTAGTCCAAGGCCAACCACCGGCGTTAGCAAATCTTGCAGAATTGCTTCA